>DITX01000184.1 GCA_002422225.1 Gammaproteobacteria bacterium UBA6173 | reverse complement strand
CGTAGGTGTTCACCACTTCCAGGTTTTGCATGTGCCGCATCACCGGGTACTCATCAGAGATACCGTTACCACCCAGCATATCGCGTGCTTCACGGGCAACTTCCAGCGCCTTCAGGCAGTTGTTGCGCTTGAGCAAGGAGATTGTCGGGATACCCAGCTTGCCTTGGTCTTTGAGACGTGTTGCCTGCAGGCAGCCCAACAACGCCAGGCTGATATCAGTCTGCATCACAGCGAGTTTTTTCTGGATCAGCTGGTTAGCAGCCAGCGGGCGGCCAAACTGTTTACGATCCAGTACGTACTGACGTGCTGCGTGCCAGCAGGTTTCTGCTGCGCCGAGTGCGCCCCAGGCGATGCCCAGACGTGCGGAGTTCAGGCAGCTGAACGGGCCTTTTAAGCCTTCAACGTGTGGCAGCATGTTTTCTTCTGGAACAAAAACTTCGTCCATCACGATTTCGCCGGTGACCGACGCACGCAGAGCAAGCTTGCCTTCAATCTTGGGTGCGGACAGGCCTTTCATGCCTTTTTCAAGGATGAAGCCTTTGATGATGCCGTCGTCGTTTTTAGCCCAAACGATAAACACATCAGCAAACGGTGAGTTGCTGATCCAGTTTTTTGCACCGCTCAGGCTGTATCCGCCCGGAACTGTGCGCGCACGGGTAACCATGCTGCCCGGATCGGAACCGTGGTCTGGTTCGGTCAGGCCGAAGCAGCCAATAAATTCGCCTGAGGCCAGTTTAGGAAGAAACTTCTGCTTTTGCTCCTCGCTGCCAAACGCGTGTATGGGGTGCATCACTAAGGAGGACTGTACGCTGAACATCGAGCGGTAACCCGAATCTACGGCTTCCACTTCGCGGGCAATCAGGCCGTAGCTAACGTAGTTGGTACCGGTGCAACCATAGCCGTCCAGTGCCGGACCCAGCAGGCCCAACTCACCCATTTCGCGGAAAATCGCCGGGTCAGTCTGCTCTTTACGGTACGCATCTCGCACGCGTGGCAACAACCTTTCCTGACAATACTGACGAGCAGCGTCACGGATCATGCGTTCTTCTTCTGTCAGAAGCTCTTCAAACAGAAATGGGTCCTTCCAGTCAAAAGGTGCGCTGTCTGATTTTGCCGACATAATCTACTCCTGGCTAACGTGTCGTGTGTGGGCTGCGTCCCGGGTCAAATTTCTGTTACCGAGCGAAGGCTCAGTAGTTTATCAGCATGCCTGCGCAGGAAAAAGCGCAATTGCCAGCAGGCCGGCCGTCGGAATGATGAGGGCGACAAGCTACTGTCGTTTTTACGCTTTTTTGACAGAGCCAGATTGGTGCCGGGCTGCTATCATACCGGCATGGACGTTTCATACCTTTTAGATTCCCTCAATGATGAGCAACGCCGTGCGGTGGCTGCTCCACCCGCCAGCATGCTGGTATTGGCCGGCGCTGGCAGCGGAAAAACACGCGTATTGGTGCATCGAATAGCCTGGCTGATGCTGGTTGAAGGTGTTTCGCCGTTTGGCATCATGGCGGTGACTTTTACTAATAAAGCCGCTCGCGAAATGCGCAGTCGTATTGAAGAGCTGCTTGAGCGGCCTATCGGCGGCATGTGGGTAGGCACCTTTCACGGGCTGGCTCACCGTCTGCTGCGTACACACTGGCGCGAAGCCAATCTGCCAGAGAGTTTTCAGATTCTGGACAGCGATGATCAGCTGCGCCTGATCAAACGTTTGTGTAAAGCCCTGGGCGTCAATGACGAAAAATGGCCACCTCGCCAGATTCAGTGGTACATCAATGGCCAGAAAGATGAAGGCTTGCGTGCCAGCCACATTGAACATTTTGGTGACGACTACACGCGCACCATGATCACCGTTTACAAGGCCTATGAAGAGGCCTGTCAGCGTGGCGGCATGGTGGACTTTGGTGAAATTCTGCTGCGTGCCCATGAGTTATGGCTGAATAATCCAGAACTTCTGGCGCATTACCAACAGCGTTTTCAGCATATTCTGGTGGACGAGTTTCAGGATACCAATGCCGTTCAATATGCCTGGTTGCGCGTTCTGGCCGGTCAAAACAGTCATCTGATGGTGGTAGGCGATGACGACCAGTCCATTTATGGCTGGCGTGGTGCCCGCATCGAGAATATTCAACAGTTCAACACTGACTTTGCCGGTGCACAGATCATCAAGCTTGAGCAGAATTACCGCTCAACATCCACCATTCTGAAAGCCGCTAACAAGTTGATTGGCAACAATCAGGGCCGTCTGGGCAAAGAGCTGTGGACTGACGGGCAGGAAGGCGAATGTATTTCTTTATACGAGGCCTTTAACGAGCAGGACGAGGCGCGTTTTATAGTGGATCGTCTGCAGGACTGGATGAACACTGGCCACAAGCTGACGGAAGCTGCGATTCTGTATCGCTCAAACGCACAGTCACGCGAGCTTGAGGAAGCCTTGCTGCGCGTTGTTATGCCCTATCGAATTTACGGCGGTCAGCGCTTTTATGACCGCCTCGAAATCCGCAATGCCCTTGCTTATCTGAGACTGGTAATCAACCGTTTTGATGACACAGCCATGGAGCGCGTCATTAACGTGCCGGTGCGGGGCATAGGTGATCGCACCCTGGATATGCTGCGAGACCTGGCACGCCAGGATGGCAGCTCGCTTTGGCAAGCCTGCACAAAAACCATAGATCACAAATTGTTGCCCGCGCGAGCGTCTGCGGCGGTACACAATTTTATGCGCCTGATCAATGACATGGACGAGGCATGCGCTGCTATTGAGCTGGGAGAAAAGGTGGCGTATGTCATCAAACACAGCGGCTTGATCCCTCATCACGAAAAAGAGGGCGGTGAAAAGGCACAGGCTCGTCTGGAAAACCTCGACGAACTGATCACCGCGACACGCAGTTTTGCGGAAGAATGGCGAGGGCTTGAGCCGAGCAATGAGTCTGGCGATGGGCCCGCCCGTGACGCCGATGTGCTTGCGGCGTTTCTGGATCAGGCAGCTCTGGATGCCGGTGAATCCCAGGCATCTGAGTCCGATGATGCCGTGCAGCTGATGACCTTGCACAGTGCCAAGGGCCTGGAGTTTCCTCTGGTGTTTATGGCGGGCATGGAGGAAGGCTTATTCCCGCACAAGATGTCGATGGAAAACCTGAACGGAATCGAGGAAGAACGCCGCTTGTGTTATGTCGGCATCACGCGCGCCATGCAAAAATTGTTTATCACCAGCGCTGAGTCCCGGCGCTTACACGGTGATGTCACTATGTGCCGGCCCTCACGGTTTATACGAGAATTGCCCAGGGAGCTTGTTGAGCCGGTTCGAATGAAAACAACCATACAGCGACCCATGGTTTCACCCGGGCGACAACCTGCCTATCGATCTGGCGCCGAAGTTCCGGATACCGGCATAACGCTTGGTCAGCGCGTTCGTCATGGCAAGTTCGGCGAAGGGATTGTTTTGAACTACGAGGGCAGTGGCCCAAATGCGCGTGTGCAAGTGAACTTCAAAGAAGTGGGCAGTAAATGGTTGGTTCTATCCTATGCACGGCTGGAGCCGGTTTAAGCACACAACGCATATAGGCATATGAATAAAAAGCGTTTGCCCCCGAGCGCCTATCCAGTTATACCTGGCCAACAACAATAAGGGAGTCACCTTCATGTCATTTCTGACCGCCATTGGCGTACTCATTTTTATTGCCCTGTCATTTGCGCTTTTTAAACTCAAAAGCCCGGAAACCAGCCTTGCCAAACAAGTATTTGCTGCCTTGATTCTTGGCGTGGTTTTTGGCTTTTTCCTGCAGGTCATCCATGGTGGCGACCTTAGCGCCATTTCGCCGACACTGACTTGGACCGATTTGCCTGGTGATGTGTATGTTGCGTTGCTGCGTATGATTATCATGCCGTTAGTGCTGGTCACCATGATCGCCGCGGTGGTCAAACTGCATCAGGTCGCCGCTCTTGGGAAAATTGGTGCATCTGTTATCGGCATTCTGGTATTTACCACCATGATTGCGGCATTGGTAGGTATTCTTGTCACCAATGTTTTTGGTTTGAGTGCGGAAGGCATGACCGGTGGAGACCGTGAAAACGCACGCGCCACCGTGCTGGAAACCCGGCAGCAAGTTGTTGCGGATTTAAACCTAGCGCAAGTCATTGTGCGCTTTATTCCGACCAATATTTTTGACGACCTGACCGGTTCTCGAGACACCTCCATTATTGCCGTTGTCATTTTTGGTATGTTGTTTGGACTGGCGGCGTTGCTGGTCAGCCGCGAGAAACCTGAGCATGCTGGTCGTATACGGGATTCGACTGACACAATTCAGGCGATCATCATGCGATTGGTAAAACTGGTCATGAGCCTGACCCCCTATGGTATTTTGTCACTGATGACCTATGTGGTTGCCAGCTCAAACGGATCCGATATCCTGAACCTGATCGGCTTTGTGATTGCCTCCTATGTGGCTATCGCCATTATGTTTGTGGTTCATGGGCTTCTCCTCAGCCTGACTGGAAACAATCCAATCGAGTATTTCCGTAAAATCTGGCCGGTACTGACCTTTGCATTTGCAACACGCAGCTCGGCGGCAACTATTCCGCTGAATATAAAAACCCAGGTAGATGAGCTAAAAGTACCTCCCTCAATCGCCAGTCTTTCCGCATCTTTTGGAGCCACGATTGGTCAGAACGGCTGTGCTGGCATCTATCCCGCCATGCTCGCGGTCATGGCAGCACCTACCGTGGGTATTGATCCCCTGGCACCCGGTTTCATTCTGAGTCTGATTGGCATCATCACTGTCAGCTCATTTGGTGTGGCTGGCGTTGGAGGCGGGGCAACCTTTGCAGCACTCATTGTGTTGCCTGCCATGGGCCTGCCCATCACGCTGGTGGCGCTGCTGATCTCTATTGAACCGCTGATTGACATGGGCCGAACGGCATTGAATGTCAGTGGTGCAATGACCAGTGGGGTCATCACCAGTGCCGTCATCAAGGAAGGCGTCTGAGCCTGAACGACTCAATTTTTATCTTGGTAAGTTGCAACTGTATCCCTCCGGGATCATGCGATGATTTCACCCACTATGATTGGGGAAGACTCAATTTCTTTAGATCGAGTAGGAGGGGGAGTTACCTCCCCCGTCCTCTCACACCACCGGGCATACGGTTCCGTACCACGGCGGTTCACAGGTCATATTTGAGCTGATGGTAACTGTCCATCAGCGACACAAGACCTAGTCTGTCAAACAACTTTTTCGGTAGCGCCTGATTCATGTGCGATGCACCTGAGTTCCACCATGGACCACGTCCGTTAGTGGTACTGAGCGCTGCTCGTTTCTGGGCAATACCTAAACGCA
>DITX01000158.1 GCA_002422225.1 Gammaproteobacteria bacterium UBA6173 | reverse complement strand
ACAATTTCTTTACAGTAGGGGCAGTTAACCCGCAATACGCGTTCGCTCATGAATAGTGTTCCAGATATCGCTTGTGTTGTTTGTCCACAGCTGCGTATAGAGACAGAAGATCGGCATCGTTTGTGATGATGTCATCAGCCATGGATTGACGTTGTTCTCGTGTCAGTTGACTCGCCATGATGGCTTTAACAGCATCGGCACTGGTGTTATCACGCCGTTGAGTGCGATCAAGCTGGAGTTGCTCGGGCGCATCAATCAACAGGATGCGGTCACACATTTTTTTTTGATCAGTCTCTAATAACAAGGGCGATGACAGCAGGCAATAGGGCGGTTTACACGCCTGCAGCCGGTTCATTATTTCTTGCCGGATCAAGGGGTGTAACAAGGCTTCCAGCCAAGTTTTATGTTCAGCATCGTTAAAAATGATGTGACGCAGTTCTCGCCGATTCAAGCTGCCATCTTCGAGCAAAATGCGATCAGCGCCAAAGCGTGAAGCGATCGCTTCTAGCGCAGGCATGCCAGGTTTGACCACCTCGCGCGACATCAGATCCGCATCAACAATATCGATACCATGACTGGCAAACCGATCTGTCGCGGCAGTTTTGCCACTACCAATTCCACCGGTAATACCCACCACGGCGACGTCTCCCGGTAGTACTGCCATCACACGCCCACCGCCAGATTCAGATACCAGTCAGTGATGACATCGCCCCAGATCAAGGCGATGAAACCGGCAATCGCGAGATAGGGGCCAAACGACATGGGAATATTTTTATCGCGCCCGGCAAAAATGGCCATGCCTATACCCAGCACAGCACCCGCCATTGAAGACAGAATTACCACGCTCAGTAACTGCTGCCACCCAAGCCATGCGCCAATGGCAGCCAATAGTTTGAAGTCACCGTAACCCATGCCTTCCCGGCCAGTCAGCAGTTTAAATATCTGATAAACACTCCAAAGGCTCAGGTAACCCGCACAGGCACCAATAACTGCGTCACCGACGGAGACGCCAACACCATATGGCGTGGCCGCCAACAATAGACCCAGCCACAGTAACGGCAGCGTGATGTTGTCAGGTAAGAGTTGATGATCGATATCGATAACGGTGGCACTGATCAGGCTCCACGTGAAAATCAGCGCAGCCACACAACTCCAGGTCGCCCCAAAATGCCAAGCGACCAGTGCAGAAAGCGCGGCAGTTACCAGTTCAACAACCGGATACCGCCAATGGATGCGGGTTTTGCACTGGCTGCATTTTCCGCGCAGCATGAGATAGCTGAGCACCGGAATGTTCTGCCAGGGGCGAACAGGTTTTTTGCATACCGGACATTGTGAGTCTGGTTTCATCAGGTTAAATACTTTGTGTTCAGGAACCGGAGCCTGTGCCACCGCTTTTTTCGGCTCAATCTGCAGATATTCACAGCATTGAGCGTGCCATTCGCGTTGTAGCATCAGTGGCAATCTGTAAATCACTACATTAAGAAAGCTGCCAACCAGAAGCCCCAGCACGGTAGCCAGTATCACCGTGAGGGTCGCAGATGCAGAAAGTAAATCCAAAAGGGTCATAAAACGGCTCCCAGCCGAAAAACAGGTAGATACATGGCAAGCATCAATACGGCGACAATTGTTCCAAGCACGATCATGATCAGCGGCTCAATCATACTGCTCAGCGTATCCACTGCCTGGTCAACATACTGCTCGTAACGGTCGGCGCAGGTTTGCAGCATCTGATCAAGCGTACCGGATTGTTCACCTGCATAGACAAGTTGCGCAATCATAACCGGAAAAAGCTTGTTCTTGCGAACCGCATAACTGAGAGGTTGTCCCTCGTTGATGAGGTGCCTGATTGTGATACACGCCGACTCGAACACACGGTTACCGGTTGTCGCTGCAGTTGACTCCAGCGCTTGCATTAGGGGCAGCCCGGCGCGCAGGCTTCCGGACAGTGTCTGACTGAAGCGGCACAGACATGCGTTCTGGACTATTGAGCCGCACAATGGCAGTACCAGAATCAGTTTGTCGACGAGCAACTGTAGTGTGTTATTGCGTGAAATCAGCGTGCGAAGCACCAGGATTGCCACTACCAAGACCACTCCGGCAACGGGCGCGTACATAATCGCGAAATCGGAGAGCGCCATCACGGTTAAGGTCAGGGCTGGAAGTTCTGCGCCCAGCCCAGCAAAAGTGCTCTCAAACTGTGGCACAACTTTGACCAGCAGCAAGGTGGTGACCAGCAAGGCAACCAGTAGCACCATCAGCGGGTAGAACAAGGCTTTTTTGACACGGGCACGCAGCTTTTCTGCTTTTTGGTGATCATCTGCCAGTGACTGCAGTGTGATATCAAGCGTGCCAGACTGTTCTGCGGCTTTGATCATATTGACCAATAGACTCTGTTTGCCAAGCGCACTACCACTGATCGCTTCGCCAAGCAGGCTGCCCTGTGCAACTTGCTGCTTTATATAAGTTATTTCATCTTTGAACCGTGAGGCGGGTAGGCAGTCGATGCTGATCTCCAGTGCCTGCACCAAGGGCAGGCCGGCTTGTAACATCGCTGCGCTTTGTCGGAGAAACAGGCTCAGCATGCCGGGCTGTAAGCGCAGCGGTTTTGTCTTTTGTGCGGATGTTTTTGATACTTTGCAGTGAGTGACCAGAATGCCTTTGATGTACAGCTCTCTGCGCAGCAACTCTGGACTGCTGGCGCTGCTGATCCCTTGCTGAGCCTGTCCGCTGAGGTCTTTGCCTGTCCACGAATAATTTCTGCTTGAGACGCCCGTCATAACAATACCCGCCTGACTTCGTCCAGACTGGTCTCACCAGCGGCCAGTACTGACAGTGCGCTGTCGAACAAGTCGGATGATCCTGCAAGTCGGGCAGCCGATGTAATCTCACGCACATCCGCTCCGGTAGATATTTTTTCAGCGACATTTGCACACACTGGCAATAATTCGACAAAGGCGACACGGCCACGGTAGCCTTCGTGACATTGACTGCAGCCTTTGGCAATGCAGACTTTTTGAGGCAATTTGTCGGTTAACTGATCATCCGAGACCAGTGTGCTCGACTCTACCCATTCACGGCAATTGACACACAGCCTCCGCGCCAGGCGCTGGCTTATGATCAAGGTCAAGGCACTGGCGAGGTTATAAGCTTCAATTCCCATGTTCAGTAGTCGATTTATGGTGTCTGCCGCACTGTTTGTATGAAGTGTTGATAACACCAGATGCCCAGTTTGGGCGGCTTTGACAGCAATGTCCGCAGTTTCCTGATCCCGAATTTCTCCAAGCATTACGACATCGGGATCCTGACGCAAAAAGGCGCGTAATGCCGTTGCAAAGTCCAGTCCACTGCGACGGTTTACGGCGACTTGGTTGACGCCTTCAAGGTTGATTTCAACAGGGTCTTCTGCAGTGGAAATGTTGCGCTCGATGGCATTCAAATGCCCAAGTCCACTATATAAGGTCACGGTTTTGCCGCTTCCAGTAGGTCCCGTTACCAGTATCATGCCTTGCCGACTGCTGAGCGCTTTGCGGTAGAGTTGTAATTGTGTCTGGCTGAATCCCAGTGCAGTTAAGGGCATCAAGACGCCGGTCGAGTCCAGCACCCGTAACACAATTTTTTCGCCCCACAGAGTGGGCAAGGTGCTGATTCGTAGATCAATAAAGCGCTTGTCAGTTAACTTCAGGCGTATCCGCCCATCTTGCGGGCGTCGTCTCTCGTTGATATCCAGCGCGGCCATTACTTTCAGTCGTGCACCCAGTCGTGCTGCCAGCCTGGCTGCTGTTCTGGAATTTTCTCGCAATATGCCGTCGACTCGAAATCGGATGCGGCAGCATAGTTCGTAAGGTTCTATATGAATATCTGACGCCCGCAGCCTGACGGCATCCAGCAACAGTTGGTTTACAAACCGCACAACCGGGGCCTCATTGGCCGTTTCATTGATATCAGCGGTTTGTGCAAGTTCTTCGTCGACAGGATCATTCATCAGCACAGTCAATTCCTGCGCCGATGAGTCGGCGGCCAGATGGCTGTGCAGCTCTGTAGACTGCCCATCCAATTGATTCAGAATGTGATCCAGTTTTATGCCATCAACAATGACCGGTTGTATGTGCTGTTTGGCAAAAAGACCTTGTTCACTCAATGTAGTCAGACATGCTGGGTCCGCGATTGCAAGATGAACGACCTGACCCTTCCATGCTATAGGCAATGCTCTGCATAAACGCATCCATGGCTTGAATTCCGGCAGGAACGCATTATTCAGGCATGAGATATCAAACAGGGGACATGAGAACGCGTGCGCAATCACTTGTGCCAGTTTTAAGGTGTTTATATTGCCTTGTCTGATCAACAAACTGATGAGTGGGAGCTGTTCCCTGCTGGCCAGAGCGATCGTATTTTCCATCATGGGCCGCGTCATAAGTCCGTGTTCAATCAACATGTCAGGTAATCGATTTGCCAGCATTGTTGGCCCCTCCTTCATAGTTTTATAGCAGCCTGTAACAGGCTCTGCTATACCATCTGAGCGAGCTGTCCCTGACGGACAGTTCAAATTAGCCAGTCAACATGCACAAGGAGGTGCACAGATGTGTCAACGCAATAATAGTGGTTTTACTTTGATCGAACTGATGATGGTGGTTGCCATTATCGGCATCCTGGCAGCCGTAGCGCTGCCGTCGTACCAAGGCTATGCCGCACGTGCTACTTACGCTGAACTAATGTCTGCGGCAGCACCTGCCAGAACAAGTGTGGATATTTGTGTGCAAACACGTGGGCCTGAGGGTTGTACGTCAATTGCCTCGCAAGATGGATGGTCGGTATCTGCTCAGGTTGAAAGTGTCGATGTCAGTATGGACGAGGACGACTTTCTGGTAACTGTCACACCAACGGGTTTACATGCCGGCATTACAGAGAGTGACAACTATATATTGAGAGGGGTTGTCAGCAGCGGCACCTTGCTGTGGAGTACTGATGCTGATTCGGGATGCCTTGCCAGCGGTTTATGTTGAGGGCGTTCTGGGCAGGCGGGTTTGCGCTGGGGCGTTAATTTGGTACATTAGCGCCACTTTAATCACAGGCTAAGATTGTTAAGCTGGCATTCAGCACATTGATATTAAGCTGATTCTGCTGGCCTATATAATTGGATGCAGCCGCAAGAGATCACTCGAGAACGTACCAGTCGTACCGGAGTAAACAAAGATGAAAGCAGTAAAAAACACAGTTGTTGCAGTTTTGACGGTTTCAGCAGCTGTACTGGTCGGCAGTTATGCCAGTGCACAGTCAGCAACAGTCAAAGATGGTGTCTATACGGTCGAGCAGGCTGCTGCGGGCAAAGAGCTGTATGAACGTCGCTGCGGTGCTTGCCACAATACTGATTTTTACAAAACTGCGTTTACTAACCGAAACAATCAACCACTGCAGTTTATGTTCGAAGAGATTCTGGTCAATATGCCAGCAGATACCCCAGGCTCAATGATGGATAGCGAGTACGAGATTGTTTTTGCTCATATTTTGTCGCTGGTAGGTTACCCCGCAGGCGATACTGAATTGAATTACGGCAATGGTAGTATGGCGGATATCTCAGTTGTCCCGCCAGGCAATTGATCATAGCGTCTGGCAGGCATTACCTCAGACGTTGAAGCGCTCGAACCGCATGGACAGATCGATCGCTTTAACGTCTTTGGTCAATATGCCCATAGAGATGTAGTCGACACCCGTTTCAGCAACAGCCACCATGGTCTGATCATTGATCCCGCCTGAGGCCTCTAGGCGACAGTTCGCGCGTGGGTATGTACGTGCGATGAGCACGGCCTCCTTCAAATCTTTCAGGCTAAAATTGTCCAGCATGATGATGTCCGCTTGGGCGGATAAGGCTTGATCAAGTTCTGCAAACGTCTCAACTTCCACCTCAACAGGTTTGTCAGGCGCGATCTGGCGCGCGATTGCGATGGCCTGCCCGATAGAGCCGCATGCGCTGATATGGTTTTCCTTGATGAGGAAAGCATCAAACAGACCCATGCGATGATTAAAACAACCGCCCACACGCACCGCATATTTTTGGGCAGTGCGCAGGCCGGGCATGGTCTTGCGGGTGTCCAGTAACCTGACATCAGTATGCGCGACCTTTTTGGCGTAGTTGCGGCTGACGGTCGCAGTGGCAGAAAGAGTCTGCAGAAAATTCAGCATACAGCGCTCTGCACTCAATAGCGCGCGTGCCGGCCCTCGAAAGCGCGCGATAGCTTGATTCGGCTCGAGATCAGACCCTTCCTCCGCCAGCCATTCAACCTTGATGGCGCGGTCTACCTGGCGCAAAACCTCCTCAGCCCATGGCGTGCCACAGAGCACAGCATTTTCGCGAGAAATGATGCTGGCAGATGCCTGCGTTTGCTCGGCAATCAGGCGCGCGGTGATGTCTCCTGAGCCAATATCTTCCTGTAGTGCGCGCTGCACAGTGGCGGTGATATCGTCAGGAATTGTAATGGAATCAGTACGCATAAAAAATCCGATGGTTTGGCTGAGAGCGCGCAATATAACCTATCTCGGGCTTGGTGATATACTCAGGCCAAGATGCAGTTGGGGGCAATACAATGCCTCAATAGAAAACCAGAGGATATTGGCTTGAGTGGTGATCATTGGATGCAAGGGGTACGCAGAGTCGAGTCCCCCAACTGCAGTGAGCGACCGGTGGGTCGCTCCGTTGATATGTTGGTCATACACAATATCAGTTTGCCGCCTGGTGAGTTTGGAGGTGGCTGGATAGATCATTTGTTTACTAATCAGTTGGATGCCACGGCTCATAGCTATTTTGCGGGTATCGCTCACTTGCGTGTCTCAGCTCATATCCTGATCGCTCGTGATGGCGAGATGACGCAATTTGTGCCGTTTAACCGTAAAGCTTGGCACGCGGGACAGTCCTGTTTTGGTGGCGAAGAAAATTGTAATGACTTCTCGATTGGCATTGAATTGGAGGGGTGTGATGATAAACCCTTCACAGAAGAGCAATACAAAGCCCTCTCAGAGCTTACGGAGTTCCTGCGAGGCTGCTATCCTGCTATCTCCGCTGACAGGATCGTAGGTCACAGCGACATTGCGCCGCAACGCAAGACTGATCCTGGCCCCTGTTTTGACTGGCATCGTTACCGAAAGGCGTTGATATGACTTTTTTTGTGGTGCTCAGTTGTCTGTTGCTGAATCACTATTGGCGCAAGGAGCGCTTGCTCCCGGTCGACAATTGGTTTGAGCATTGGCAACAAATCCTGTTGGCACAACAACACAGACTTCCAGATGGCTTGCGACAATGGCCGTTGACCCTGCCGATTTTTTTTCTGTTGATACCATTGATTCCAGTGGCTTTATTGCTGCTCATCGCGGAAGGCCGTTTGATGGGCCTGCTAACCTTGGGTTTGCACTTTTTGCTGTTGATGTATTGCCTGCCGCGCGTCAATATCGATTTTTTGATTGACGAGTATCTTCAGCGCTGGGATCGGGGTAACTTCGAGGCGGCTTATCTGCATACTGAACAAGTGGCGCCCAGTGTGTTTAACGAATCATTTGATGATTACGCATGTATGCATGCCAGTTTCAGCACGTTTGTGCTGGTAACCAGCTTTCGCCGCATCTTTGCGGTATTGTTCTGGTATATTTTGTTTGGCCCGCTGGGAGCACTGTTTTACCTGCTGCTGCAACAATTGATCGCCACCGGAGGATTGTTACAAACCGGAAGATCCGATGCGGTTGCTGAGCGACTGTTGGCCATATTGGAGTGGGTGCCGGTACGGATGGTGGCCTTGGCATTTGCGCTGGCCGGCGATTTTGTTGCTACCTTCAAGGTGATCAAGTCGCGTATCTTTGATCAGCTTGATGCCGACACTGGCCTGGAGTTGTTAAAAGAAAGCGCATCTGCGGCGATGCTGACATCGGAGCGGGTTGGCAAAGATATCGATTTTGCTGCGCGTGCTTCTGCGGAATTAAAGGAGTTGCGTGGATTGCTGATGCGCACCCATGCGGTCTGGGTCGTTGTTCTGGCATTGATAATTCTTGTAGTCTAACTACATACTTGTCAAGCTTGGCTTGAAGAAAGCCGCTTTTAGAGATAGTATTTGCATCAACCTGTAATTTAATTACAAGATGTGTCTGGCCGTGAAATCGTGTCACAAGCAGTCATGACTTGTTGAAAAATGATCACAACCACTTGAATTTTCAGATAAAGAATAGAGCTTATGACAGAAAAACCGGTAGACCTTAATCCCTCAGAAACCGAAGAATGGCTGGAAGCCCTGAGTGCCGTCATTGAGCATGAAGGCGCCGAACGCGCCCAGTTCCTGCTCAGTCGCCTGTCCGACAAGGCCTTGCGCTCTACCCAACAGCTGCCATACGCCGCGGTCACTACCCCGTACCGCAATACAATCTCGCCGCAGGACGAAGATCGTATGCCCGGCGACATGTTCATGGAGCGGCAGATTCGAGGCATCATTCGGTGGAATGCACTGGTGACTGTTATGCGCGCCAACCGCGACAGCTCTGAGCTGGGCGGGCATATTTCGACATTTTCATCATCAGCAACGCTGTACGATGTAGCGTTCAACTATTTTTTCCGCGGACCGACTGAAAACCATGGCGGCGACCTGATTTATTTCCAAGGCCATTGTGCGCCTGGTATCTATGCGCGCTCCTATCTCGAAGGCCGAATCAGCGAAGAGTTGCTGGACAAGTTTCGTCAGGAAACCAATGGCGATGGCCTGTCGTCTTATCCACACCCTTGGTTGATGCCGGATTACTGGCAATTCCCGACAGTCTCCATGGGCCTTGGCCCCTTGCAGGCAATTTATCAGGCGCACGTGATGAAATATCTGTCATCGCGCGGGCTGCTTGATCAAGGTGACCGGAAAGTCTGGGCGTTTCTGGGTGATGGCGAGATGGACGAGCCTGAATCAACCGGTGCGATCGGCAAAGCGGGCCGTGAAGGCTTGGATAATCTGATTTTTGTGATCAACTGTAACCTCCAGCGTCTGGACGGTCCAGTGCGTGGCAACGGCAAAATCATCCAGGAGCTGGAAGGGATTTTCCGTGGTGCGGGCTGGAATGTGATCAAGGTGGTGTGGGGACGACACTGGGACGCTTTGCTGCAAAATGACAAAGATGGCATCCTGCAGGCACGCATGGATGAGGTTTGCGACGGCGAATACCAGAATTACTGGGGTCGCGGTGGTGCCTATACCCGCGAGCATTTCTTTGGCAAAAGCCCAGAGCTGCTGAAGATGGTTGAGCATCTGTCTGACAATGACATCATGGCATTGAACCGCGGTGGTCATGACCCGTTTAAAGTGTACGCTGCCTACAAAGAAGCGATGAACACCAAAGGCCGTCCGACGGTGATCCTGGCTAAAACGGTCAAAGGTTATGCCTTTGGTGCCGGTGCGGAAGCACAGAATGCGGCGCACCAGACTAAAAAACTGGATATCGAAGCGCTGAAACGTTTCCGAGACCGTTTCAATATTCCGGTACAGGACGACAAACTGCCCGAGTTGCCTTATTACCGACCGGCGGAAGACAGTCTTGAGTTGCGTTACATGCGCAAAATGCGTGAAGCTCTGGGGGGAGTTGTACCCCAGCGCCGTGCACAAAGTTATTCTCTGCCCATTCCTGATCTGAGCGCGTTTGATGCCCAGCTCAAGAGCACAGGTGACCGCGAAATCTCTACAACCATGGCTTTTGTGCGTTTGCTGAACATCCTGTGCAAAGACAAAGAAATTGGCCAGCGCATTGTGCCAATTGTGCCGGATGAAGCGCGTACCTTTGGTATGGAAGGTATGTTCCGTCAGATGGGGATCTACTCATCGGTAGGTCAGCTTTACGATCCTGCTGACTCAAATCAGGTCATGTACTACCGCGAAGATAAAACCGGTCAAATGCTGGAAGAAGGCATCAGTGAAGCAGGAGCGTTCTCGTCCTGGCTGGCGGCCGCGACTTCTTACAGCGTAAACAACTACCCGCTGATTCCGTTCTACATTTATTACTCTATGTTTGGTTTCCAGCGTATTGGTGACCTGGCGTGGGCAGCAGGTGATTCGCAGGCCCGTGGTTTCCTGATTGGTGCAACTGCCGGACGTACCACCTTGAACGGCGAAGGTTTGCAGCACCAAGATGGCCACAGCCACTTGTTGGCATCCACAATTCCAAATTGTGTGACCTATGATCCCACTTACAGCTATGAACTGGCCGTGATTGTCCATGAAGGTCTGCGTCGTATGTACGGCGAAAAGGAATCGGTTTATTACTACATCACCACAATGAATGAAAACTACACCCATCCAGAGATGCCGGCAGGTGCGGAAAAAGGCATTCTAAAAGGTATGTATCTGCTTGAAGATGGCAGCGCCACCCAGTACAAAGTTGACAAGCCAGTAAACGAAGAGCGTGTTCGTTTGCTAGGCAGCGGTACCATTTTGCGCGAAGTGCGTGAAGCGGCCATCATGCTAAGAGACACGTACAAAGTAGCCTGCGATGTGTGGAGCGTCACCAGCTTTAATGAGCTGCGACGTGAAGCGTTGGATCTGTCTCGCTGGAATATGTTGCACCCCGGCAAAAAAGCCAAAGTGCCTTATGTCACTAAATGTCTTGAGGCCCAGAAAGGCCCAATCATCGCTGCAACTGACTATATGCGAATTTATGCTGATCAGGTGCGTGAGTTTGTGCCTGCCAGCTACCGTGTACTGGGGACTGATGGTTTTGGTCGCAGTGATACCCGCCAGAATCTGCGTCGATTCTTTGAGGTGGATAGAAATTATGTGGTGCTGGCAACACTGACCGAGTTGGCTGCCAAAGGCGTGTTCAGTGCCGAGCAGCTGAGCAAGGCCATTAAGGACCTGGGTATTGATCCTGACAAAGCTAATCCGACAACCGTTTAAGACCTGGTAAAAAATCAGTTCAGGAGCATTCAAGGTGCCTGTAGAAATTATAAAAATCCCCGACCTTGGGGAAACCAAAGATGTGGAAGTCATCGAAATCCTGATCAAGGAAGGTCAGAGTGTGAAGGAAAATGATTCCTTGCTGGTGCTCGAAAGTGACAAAGCCGCGATGGAAATTCCTGCGCCTAAATCGGGTGTGGTGAAAAAAATTCTCGTCAAAGTTGGCGATCAGGTAAATGCAGGCGATCAGTTTATAGAGATGGAAATCGAAGGTGCTGTCGCAACTGCTGAACCAGCAAAAGCCGCTGAGCCCACCAAAGCAGAGCCAGCGCTAAAGGCTGAAAAGGCGGATGCGCCGGTGTCGACTCCCGTTGCAGCGGAAAAGCGTGTTGAGCTGGTCAGTGTTCCCGATATTGGTGGTGACAATGATGTTGAAGTGATCGAAGTGCATGTCAAAGTGGGTGACGAAATCGCCAAAGAAGACACACTGGTCACGCTGGAGTCTGATAAAGCGGCAATGGATGTTCCCTCACCACTGTCAGGTCGCATCACTGCACTCAAGATTAAAGTAGGCGACAAAGTATCCAAGGGTTCGCCGGTTCTTGAACTGGAAGTCACTGCAAGTGTTGTTCCGCAAAAAGCTGCGGTGGCGCCTGCTGAATCAAAAACCTCAGCGCCTGCACCGGTGGCGGCCGCAGCGGCTGCGCCCGCGCTGGCGGTCAAACAGGAAGTTGTTGCAGAACAGGCATCTGCTCGCTCCGACGGTAAGGTTTACGCAGGCCCGGCTGTGCGCAAGTTGGCGCGCGAGCTCGGCGTCGATTTGTCGCTGGTTCCCGGCAATGGGTCCAAAGGGCGTATTCAGAAAGAAGATCTGCATAGTTTTGTGAAAGCACGCATGCAGGCACCGGCCACTCAGGTCACGGGTGGGGCAGGAATACCGGCGGTGCCGGATATTGATTTTAGCCAGTTTGGTGACATCGAAACCATTGCTATGACCAAGCTGCATAAAGTGACGGCGCAGAATATGCATCGTAACTGGTTGAATGTGCCAGCTGTGGCGCAATTTAACGAAGCAGATGTGACAGAGTTGGAAGAATTCCGTGCAGCCCACCGCAAAGATGCAGATAAACGCGGATTGCGACTGACGCCTATGCCTTTCCTGCTCAAAGCGTGTGCCAAGGTGTTACAGGAATACAAACAGTTTAATGTGTCCCTGCATTCATCAGGCGAACACCTGATCCAGAAGAAATATATTCACATAGGCGTGGCTGTCGCCACCGATGCAGGGTTGATGGTGCCGGTGCTGCGAGATGTCGACAAAAAGACTATTTGGCAGCTGTCAGCTGAGCTGGCGGAGTTGACCGAAAAAGCCAAGAACCGTCGATTGAGCAAAGAAGACATGCAAGGTGCGTGTTTTACGATTTCCAGCCTTGGCGCGATAGGTGGTACTGGGTTCACGCCGATAGTGAATGCACCTGAAGTCGCTATTCTGGGCGTATCCAAAACCCAGATCAAACCGGTTTATATCAATAACCAGTTTGTACCGCGTCAGATGTTGCCGTTCTCATTGTGTTACGACCATCGAGCGGTTAACGGGGTAGATGCCGGCAATTTTGCGACGCGATTGGCAGAAGTGCTGTCAGATATACGGCTGTTATTGCTGTAAGCCTGAGAGACTGCGCTGCGGCCGCTTTGCGCCTAAACCGGGCAAAACAGCCGTGTAAAAACGTTGTGTCTATCAGACACTTAACCAGCTGATAAATAAAAAGCTGATAAATAAAAAGCTGATAAATAAAAGTAGCTGGCAAAAAAAGAGGAATCCGGTCACGGGCTCCTCTTTTTTTTTCGTGCGCCAGGCATGGCGCGTAGCG
>DITX01000043.1 GCA_002422225.1 Gammaproteobacteria bacterium UBA6173 | reverse complement strand
AAGCACCTGGTGCCTTCTGGGTAGCCCACCCAAACGGCTGTTGCCAGTTCATTGCCCTGCACTGGTCAACGCCTGGCATGAGCGCCTGGTGCGTGCATTGGTGCAACCGACTGACGTGGAGACGCGTAAGGGACATCGACGCGTACAGGTGCTGGGCACCGCCATCTTTGATTTTGATGCGCAGGGCCAGGTGCACCTTTGGCAGTGGACGTTTAACGAGCTTGACCTGCCGGAGCTGCAGAAGCTGCCCGACGATGCCGTCATCGCCGAGGGTGTGCCCTATGGCGATGTATGGATGGCGGGCTACCGCGCTGGCGCATTGCGCAGTTTGCTTGCGCAGTTTCCAGGGCAGTCCCGGCTGTGCAAGGCCTACGTGGCCTGGGTCAGCCAGGCGCTGCTTGGGCTGTGCTGGACAGAAGACGAGCAGGAGCAGGTGCGTACCCAAGTTGCCACGGCGCTGGCGCTCGATCACCAGTTGCTGGCAGTCGCCAGTCAGATTCAGCTCAGCAGCCGTAGCCGCACACCCGTTCGGCTGGAGCATTACAACCACGTGATGACCCATAGGAGCCATNNACCTGCAACTGCTGCAAGAGGCACCGCAATTCATCGCCTTGCATGCCCTGCTGTCAGACGAGTTGGATCGCTCCATGGAAATCACCGAGAGCATGAAGTCTTTATTGCGCCAGCGTGGTCTGGGTGCCGCCGTGTGGCGTCTGTTGAGCCGGGAGGGAACGCAGTGGATTCATGAGTTCCTGCCCTACTACGATCAAAGTCGCCAGCAACTGCACAACTGCGCCATCGAGATTGTGCAACTGGCAGCCACCTTTGGTAGCCAGGCGTTGCCACCGCGCGAACTGTTGCACGCACTGATGCAGCTTAGGGGTAACCCAAATCAACCATACAGCCATTACGTGCACAACCTGGACGACCTATTCCCACTTTGCAAACGCCTGGGCACCATCACGGCTCGGGCAGACGCCGCCACCCTGGAACTGATCAAGTCACAGGCAACGGCGATTTTTGCGTGGGCATCGGACCATGCCGAGTCGTTATCGGATGCCGTCATTAGCCGACTCACACTCAAAGGGATTTTGCGCCGGGTGCAGGCGCAAGCGCTGCTCGATCAAAAACGCCACGAATCAGGCCCTGGCTGGACAGTGCCATATGAGCTGAAGCTCAACGACAGCAAGGTCAGCGCAGTCATCCTGAACAGTGCGCTAGACATTTGGCAAGAGGGGCAAGTGATGCAGCACTGCGCGGCGAGGTATGCCGGCCGGTGTGCCGAGGGTGAACTGTTGATGGTGTCGCTGCGGCATTCGGCGCATCGCCATCCTCTGGCGACGGCGTCGTTTCTGATGACCAAGAAACAAGTCCAAGTGCACAAGTTCTCAGGCTTTGCCAATCAGCG
Organism: Gammaproteobacteria bacterium UBA6173; assembly: GCA_002422225.1. Classification (GTDB taxonomy): domain Bacteria; phylum Pseudomonadota; class Gammaproteobacteria; order Pseudomonadales; family Pseudohongiellaceae; genus Pseudohongiella. The sequence goes on along the minus strand of DITX01000043.1, from coordinate 5,811 downwards.
CATCAGTGACGGGGCTTATGACCTCATTCAGGATTGCCGACGGCAGTTGCAGCGACAACATCGAAGTGAAGCTCAGTTGAAGACGGCATATGGGCTGTTGATGGCAGCGTGAGCGGTCGGGCGCCCAGGTTCGCTGGCTGATGCCAGCAGAGCACTGGCTTTGACTACGTTGGTTAAGGTGCTGGCGGTTCTTGATGTGCCGCTGACTTTGAACCTGACAAATCTGCGGCCTCACGCAAGCGAACCTTGTCAAAAAGCTGGAATATGGTGAGACCCAAGCAGGTGGCAATCACCTCCATCGCATTGAGCGTCGGATTGGCCTGCCCGTTCTCAATTCGGCTCAGATAGGTCTGGTAGAAACCGCAGCGCTCACTGAACGTCACCTGCGTCCAACCTTGCTCCTGCCGCAAGGCACGCACACAAAGACCGAAGGCGACGCTGAGAGGATGGTTCACGCATCGGACTATCCCAACATTGCTTTAATTCACATACACACTTATTCGTATACGAAATTTGCGAGGTATAGAATGGACCGCACAAGATTGAAATCGGCCCATGTTGCCGTTCGTTGGATAGCCTGCCCGAGTGGCGCACAGGCAAATAATAAGAAGACCACTGCGTTTCCAGTATGGGAAGGAATCTCATGAAACTTTATCGTTCTGCGTCCAGGATTTCTCTGGCGATAATCGTTGGTGCTTTGGCGGCTTGTGGGGGTGGTGGGGGTGGTGGGGGTGATGGACCAACACCGGTTCCGGTGCCTGTTGCGTCAACTGCGACCTTCCCATTTTTCTCCATTAATGCTGCACGTTTTAATGAAGCAAAGACACGATCATTTACTGTTTCGCTCGTAATGGACAGCAGTCAAACGGTGTCAGGTACTGGCACTGACAGCAGCAGTGCCCCATTTAGTGGGACTTTTGAAGGCCAGTCAAGTCTTGTTAAAAATTTCGCAACTACAATTACATTTACAGATGGCGATATTAATGTGCCAGTTTTTGAAACATCAACTGCATATTATGACTCAAACTATTATTTATTAGGTGGAACAGGATCAAATTACTATACGGTTGTTACGCAAAAGTATACTTATCCTCAATATTCAAAGATTGGTGATACTGGGCCTTTAGGCGTTGCCACCGTCTATAGTGATTCATCCAAATCTAAAATTTTAGGTTCATCAAAAGCATCTTATGTTTTTGAACCTGATTCTGACACCACAGCAATCATGAAACTTATAAGCATGAGTTATGACGCATCTGGTAATTCAGTTGGCACCACAACTACCGCTTTTCGTGTAAGTACAACCGGAAATTATACCGTACTTACTAAGACAACTTTTTACGTCAGTGGTGTTGTCCGACTTGAAACATTAACATACCAATAATAATTCATTAAACCGAAATTTATATCATAATATAAATATATATTATAAAAATAAGTCCAGCATTTATAACTTTTTATCTATGAAGTTTTCAAATCTAACACCAGCCTTTGCTCTAATATTTTTAAGCTTTAATGCAAACGCTCAAATTTATTACAGCAAAATTGAAGCAGGCTCCATACTTCAAGATGGCATATCGCTTGGCGTTTTTTCAACACCTATACCATTACCACCTGGCAATTGGCTTGTAGTAAATAAAAGAATCGATGAGGTTAAGTTGACGGGAGGCAATGTAAATACAGCACCAAAAGTTGTACTCACGTTAAAAAATACGAATTTGGATAACAATATAATCTATGCCATCCTACTTTCATTTACACCAGATTCAATTTCGATTAATTGGAATAATAACAAGTGTGAAAGTATATCAACTAATACTATAACTGATGATTTAGGCAAATCCCCTAGCGACCTAATATTTGTTTGCGCTAAGGCCGTTCCTTTTTCAAATTTCAGAAGCACCTTAGCACAAGCAACCACAAGTACAAATAATTGGAGAAAACTGAATCTATCGCCACTGTCTGGAATGTTTGAATTTTTTCCAGATAATGTACTATTGCTAGATATTGCTGGCAATCAGTTTCATGGCAAAAATTTTACATACTCATTTATCATTAAGCATGAATCAAATCTAAAAAGCGATCGGAGATATTTAGATTATATAAAAAGTTCAATCCATACTTACGGCTTAACATTAATGAAATTTCTTTCTAATGAAAATGTAAAATTTCCTGCATTGGCTGCATACGAAAGCAAGAATAATGAGCGCGATTCACCCGCATCAAAAAGGCAATTTCCTGATGCTACTGGCGACAATCGCATTAAGCCAACAACCACACCAGGCTCAAAGCAAACAGAAGAACGTTTAACTGAGTTAAAAGCGCTTTTCGAAAAGGGCCTTATTAGTCAAGAACAATTTGATATGAAAAGAACCGAAATAATTAATTCTCTTTGATATTGCGTGACACTCACGAAACGCAATATTTTGACTATTACGAAATTATCGGCAATATGCAACTAGTAAAAAGGTTATGAAACCATTATATTTATTATTGCTGGCTGTCAGTATGGAAACAGATGTCAAAGCAGAAGCTACATTGCCTTATGGCATCACACCCCTGAATGGTGAAATTAGGATACTGTACCGACCCGGATTTGAATCTACCTGCACGGAAAGAATTGAGTCTGATCCAGATCAAAAACCCACAGAGTCGGTTAAAAAATTATTTCTTGACCCGGCAGGGCGATTGAAATTCACTGCGACAATGGATAACGTTTCTATAGTTGCTGATGTAAATAATGATGGCTCAGCGATCATACGCGGAAGTCTCAGAGCGCTCAGTGAAGATCAAACTACTAACAATTTTGTCAATAAAATTTTTAAAGATTTAGAAAAAGCATTTATTGATTACAGCCCCATTGGTAAATCATTAAAACAGAATAGTGATCTATCAGCTTCCAACTTATGTGAAATTTTTCCGGGCGGTAGTTCGAGTTTCTTTTCGACATTTAAAAGAAAAGTTTCAGGCGTGGCTCAAATTCATGGGCGTCCGAGCCTAATCTTAAAATCAGATATTGAAACTACCTGTACACTAGACCAAATCGGAAAAATGGCGATAAGCGGTTACTCTTGGGAATCAATAGATTTGCAATCTGGCTTGAATGGCGATAGCGGCAGTCATATGCGCCTCAAAATGAGTAACATCCCTGACATAGATATGAAAACTGTTTCATCGTGTGTTATTTCTGACACTGCGCAGACTACTGCTACCTCGATTGGAAGGTCGTTAGAGGCAAGACTTACTGAGTTGAAGGGTTTGATGGAGAAAGGGTTGATAACGCAAGAGCAGTATGAGCAGAAGCGTACTGATATTCTCAAAGCTCTTTGATGTGATGTCGTAGTAGGACCTGACGAGATAAAGTATGTAATACAGCGGCAAAGCTGTGACTTGAGATGCCATTAAAATGCCATCGCGAATATTACATTGGCCAACGTCATGAAACCTGTTTGTTCCCTCTGCGGTAGCAAGATCGAAGTCACCGGTTGCGGTGACGGCCTAGTATGCGAGGCTTGTGCGGAGACCAACCGCGTTGGCCGCGATCAAACCACACGCCGGGCTAAGGCAGAGCAAAGAACTCTGCGCCTGAGGGCTGACGCCCTGCGCAACGTGGCCGCTGGTGGCGCTATTGCCCCCACCACTGAATACGCCATCGCAGCCAGCGAGCTGATGATGCTTGACGAGCCGTCGCAGCGGCCGTTGGTGGGCGCCGGAGGCGAAGCCTTGCCACTGGACCAGCCCGAGCTTTGCGACACGATGGCAACCCCTGGCGCTGTGGCCGTTGACGCTAGCCGCGACCGCCTGGAATTGCTCAGTCAGCTCGGCACCGACTGCACCGCGATGGCGCTGGACGCGGCCGACTCGATGCAGGCCGGCAATTCATTGGAAAGGATGCTTGGCCACCAGTTGGCATTGACCCACAAACTGTCCATGGACTATGCCAGCAAAGCGGCCCTGCAAACCGACCCGGCCAATAGCGTCAAGATGCTGAACTTGTCATTGCGGGCAATGCAGACTTTTCAAACGGGCTTATTGACCCTTAAGAAGCTGCGCAGCACGGGACAGCAACGTATGACGATTGAACATGTAACTGTGACGGACGGGGGCATGGCGGCGTTTGGCCAGGTGCCACACCGGCCCGCCTGAGGACAAAATATGACTTTCCCCATGCAAAGCCTTTGCGGTGCGCATGCACGCACCACCGGTGAGCCTTGCCGAGGCGCAGCCATGGCCAATGGACGCTGCCGGATGCACGGCGGCCGAAGCACTGGGCGACCTATCGTTACGGGGGAGTTCACCAAAGCGGCCAAAGCCCAACGCGCCCAACTGCGCGGGCTGATTCGCGATTTGAAGAGTTTGCTGGGGTAACGCTGGCTTCACGATCGCGCAGCACCAGCTTGTCGGCCAACGCCTCAGCATCAGCGTGGGGCACGCCCATGTCGGTGAATTTGGCCAGCCGCGCTGAATACAGATCGATCTCTCGGGTGTTCATCGCCGAGCTGTGCGGCCAGCAGTAGCGGTCAGGATCAGCATCATGGTTTTTGTCACTGTTGCGAAATTGCTCTGACGCTGCGATCTGAGCGTCCAGCACCAGCGATGCCGCCAGCAGCTTTGGGGTAAGGCATGGTGGTCTGATGGCACCCGGAATGGCGGACTTGGTGGGTTCGTTCGCTGCCGGGTTTCCAGGGACTGAGACATTGACAGTTGCGACACTTGCGACAGTTGATAGGCTATTAACCCTATCTGTCGCAGAAGTCGCAACTGTCGCAGTCGCAAACCGCCCGGCCCTGCCATTTTTGAGCATGGACAGCAAGCTCATGATGCCGTCACCAGTAGTTCAGGGCGAATCTGGATCAGCCGCCGTTTGCCGTCAGTTACCTGCCGCGCCCGACCCAGCTCTGCGAGTTCTTTCACAGCCTCAAGGATGACTGTCTTGTCACGCAAGCCGCCCGGTCCATTGCGCTGTACCTCGCGGGTTGGCACCTTGTCGGTGCCCTCACGCCTGCAATAGTCGATCATCCATGCTTCAAGCCGCATCGGATTGGCAAGCTCCGGGGGCATGGCCAATTCGCCCAGAAACCGTTTGGCCTCCAGCAAGTGCCAGGTTATCACTTGCACCGCTGATTCAATGCATTCAAGATCAATCGGCCCGATATTCCCGGCAAATACATGAAACAGCGCTGCCAGCCGCACCATGTTGTCGGCCGCCTTGCTGCCCACGTCCCGAAGGTCATAGAGTTCGCCGCCCGTGCCCAGCATGGCCTCAATCTGATTGTGAAAATCAACCCATGCCTGTTTCGCGTCCGGTGCCAGCGTCAGCATGGCAGGCGTCAGCACGCCGGTTTTGTCGTCAACGGGTGCAGTCCTGTCCAGAATGGCCGTCAGCCGACTGTTGAATGCCGCAAGTGCCGGCCAGCCGTCCGGGGGACTGGTGAACATGCGCTTGCCCATGGTCGATTCAGGCCAGGCCACCAGAAACCGCGCCAGAAACCCGGTGCCTCGGGCTAACCCCCTGGTGTTGTCAAAGAACGCCCGTAGCGTGGGTTCCTGCACCTGTAGGCTCATGGTCAGCCGCGCCGCGGTGTCGCCGTAGCCTGCCGTAGTCACGCGGTCTGTTGCCGCGATCTTGCCGTCCCATAGCTGATTCAACCGTGCCATGTTGCGCATGGCCACATCCTTGTTCATACCGTGGCCACCGAGTACAACGCCAGCCTCGTTGCTGAACACGCCGCCTGACGGCCAGCCATTCACCAAGCTGGATGCCAGCGCCTCGGGGGTTGCGTCGGAATACATTATTGATCCGGCCCGATG
>DITX01000186.1 GCA_002422225.1 Gammaproteobacteria bacterium UBA6173 | reverse complement strand
CGAAGTACAGGTAGGGGTTAGCGGTGTTGTCGCCAAAACGTACTTCGATACGTATCGCTTTTGGATTGCCACCCAAGATGTAAGGGATGCGGATGGATGCGGAACGGTTGCGTGACGAGTAGGCCAACAGTGTTGGCGCTTCAAAGCCCTTGACCAGACGCTTGTAAGAGTTGGTTGAGGCGTTGCCGAAGGCGTTCAGAGTTTTGGCATGCTTGATGATACCGCCGATGTAATACAGAGCGGTTTCAGACAGGCCGGCATAGCCGTCGCCCGCGAAGGTGTTTTTGCCATCTTTCCAGATAGACATGTGCACGTGCATGCCAGAGCCGTTGTCGCCAACCAGCGGCTTCGGCATAAAGGTCGCCGTTTTGCCGTAAGCGTGGGCAGTGTTCATGATGCAGTACTTCAGGATCTGGGTTTCGTCAGCTTTGGCGACCAGCGAGTTGAACCGTGTACCGATTTCGCACTGGCCAGCGTTTGCCACTTCGTGGTGATGCAGTTCAACATCCAGGCCCATGGAGGTCATGGTGTCGCACATGGCGCCACGCAGGTCGTGCAGGGCGTCAACGGGCGGAACCGGGAAGTAGCCACCTTTCACGCGGTTACGGTGACCCATGTTGCCACCTTCAATTTTCTTGTCGCTGGACCAGGCGGCTTCGTCGCTGCCGATCTGGAAGTAAGAGCGGTCCATGCCGACGTGCCACTTGATATCGTCAAATACAAAAAATTCGTTTTCAGGGCCAAAGAATGCCTTGTCACCGATACCGGTAGACTTCAGGAACTCTTCTGCGCGACGGGCCACAGAGCGTGGGTCGCGGTTGTAACCTTGCATGGTGCGTGGTTCGATAATGTCGCAGCGCAGGTTGATCTGAATTTCGTCAGCAAACGGATCGAGTACGGCTGTGCTGTCGTCAGGACGCAGAATCATGTCTGACTCATTGATGCCTTTCCAGCCGGCGACTGAGGAACCGTCGAACATCATGCCTTCCAGGAAGGACTCGTCTACTTTGGATACCGGGAAAGTCACGTGTTGCTCCTTGCCCCTGGTATCCGTAAAACGGAGGTCAACCCACTTTGCATTATGTTCTTTGATCATTTCTAAAGTTTTAGACATTCCTGATCCTCCGTTTGATCGAGAAAAATGTGAGTGTGTCGTTATTGTGTGGACGACATCAGTCACGGGTTAAAAGTTGCTGCAGCAATCTGCGCTCAACAAGACGGGCAGACGGCACTATAATGTGGCAGCCGCTCAGTTCCCGAGTCCACAGTAATCAGCAAAATGCGTGCCACTAGAATGGCGGCATAAGAGCCTTATAAATCAGACGCTTGTTTTATTCAGAGCTTGATAAAAGCGCCATAATGGTGCATTTACTATCATGTCGCACCATAATCGTTCGCGATATCCCGCAGAGGTCTTAATGCGTTACCTGATCAGGTTTTTCCCCGAAATCACCATCAAAACCCGCCCGGTCAGACATCGTCTGATTCAAGCTCTGCGCCGCAATCTGCGAATAATGCTCATGCGGCTGGATAGTGAGATCAGTGTAACTGGTGATTGGGACATTCTGGAAGTGCAAACCCCGGATGACAACAAAATTCTTGATCAGCTTGTGCTGGATGTTTTGCTGCAGACACCGGGCATCAGTCTGGTCATGCCGGTGCGCAAGCTGCCATTTGTTGACCTTGACCAGGCGGCTGCCGAGGTATTGCACACCTGTGCTGAGCAGATAAAAGGACGCACTTTTGCTGTGCGCTGCAAGCGCCAGGGGGAGCATCCGTTTACTTCAACACAGGTAGAGCGCCATGTTGGTGCATTGCTGATGCAGAAAGCAGGGGCTGCCGGGGTCAATCTGGATAACCCGGATGTTACTGTGCGTGTTGAGATCCGCTTCAGGGACTTGTTTGTGGTTGAGCGACAGTTGCGAGGCCTGGGTGGATATCCTATGGGTACACAAGAGCCAGTGCTTTCATTGATTTCTGGTGGTTTTGATTCGGCAGTTGCCAGCTACCAGTGTATGAAGCGAGGCATCCGCACGCATTTTTTGTTTTTTAATCTCGGTGGCAAAGCGCACGAAATTGCCGTCAAGGAAATTGCACTGTACCTGTGGATGAAGTACGGATCATCACATCGGGTCAAATTCATCAGCGTGCCGTTTGAACCGGTTTTGCAGAACATCCTGCAAGAGGTTGATGCGGGGCACATGGGGGTTGTGTTGAAGCGCGTCATGATGCGTGCGGCCGATCGAATTGCGGTCGGTATGCGGGTCAGCGCCCTGGTAACGGGTGAGTGCGTTGGTCAGGTTGCAAGCCAGACCTTACCGAATCTTCGCTTGATTGATCAGGTCTGTCAGGGCCTGGTTTTGCGGCCGCTGATTGTGTCGGACAAGCAGGACATCATCAATATTGCGCGCCAGATCGGAACGGAGGTGTTCAGTGCCTGTGTGCCCGAGTATTGCAGCGTGATCTCTGTGCGGCCTACCACGCATGCCAAGCGGCAGCGTGTCGAACAGGAAGAGGCCAGGCTCGATCCTGCTTTGCTCAGTTTTGCAGTGGATCATGCCGAAGTGCAGATGATTGATCGTATGGTGGAAGTTGTTGATCACCGTGATATTGAGCCGCCCATACTGTCAGTGATCCCTGATGCTGCCGTGGTCATTGATATTCGCCATCCGAATGACGGTGCGCTGCAACCACTGAATTTGGGGGATGTGGATGTGTTGGCTATCCCGTTTTTCCAGCTCGCGGGCAGGTTTCCGCAACTGGAACCACAAATTACCTATCTGTTGTACTGCGAAAAGGGCATGATGAGCCGTCTGCACGCATCGCATTTAAAAGACGCCGGTTTCCTGAATGTGGCGGTTTATCGCCCCTGAGTGAGTCGGCTGTTTTTGTTTTTTTACTGCGCAGTTTTGGTGCGCCAGTCTGTCATAAATAGTTGACTGACAAGCAGTAGGCGTCTGATGTATACTTCGCCGCCATTTTTGTTAGTGATCTGCATGATCCATCTGCGGCCAATCGTTGCAGCAATATTCTTATTTATAGGTTCTTTTCCGTGATTGAAAAAATCCGCAACATCGCCATTATCGCCCACGNNCACGTTGACCATGGCAAGACTACACTGGTTGATAAACTGCTGAATCTCTCTGGCACGCTGAACACCCGTGGAGGGAACGTTGAACGTGTTATGGACTCCAACGATCAGGAGAAAGAGCGAGGCATTACCATTCTGGCGAAAAATACCGCCATCAACTGGAACGGGTATCACATCAACATCGTTGACACCCCCGGCCACGCAGACTTTGGTGGTGAAGTAGAGCGAGTTATGTCCATGGTCGACAGCGTATTGTTGCTGGTTGATGCCGTTGACGGCCCTATGCCGCAAACCCGTTTTGTGACGCAGAAAGCCTTTGCACAAGGTCTGCACCCCATTGTGGTGATCAACAAGATCGACCGCCCCGGTGCGCGTCCTGATTGGGTGCTGGGTGAAGTTTTTGACCTGTTTGATCGTCTGGGTGCAACGGATGAGCAATTGGACTTTCCGGTTGTCTATGCCTCTGCACTGAATGGTATTGCTGGCTTGCAAGCCGACGAGATGACGGACAACATGGATCCCTTGTTTGACACCATCATCAAGCATGTACCCCCGCCCCCCGTGAACATTGAAGCGCCATTCCGTATGCAGATCAGCGCATTGGACTACAACAGCTACGTGGGTGTTATTGGTATCGGCCGGGTAACCGGCGGTATCGCAAAACCTAACATGCAAGTTGTTATTGTTGACGTGGAAGGCAATCAGCGCAAAGGCAAGATCTTGCAGGTGAAAAGCCATCTCGGTCTTGAGCGTATCGATGTGGCCGAAGCAACCGCTGGAGAGATCATCTGTATCACTGGTATTGATAAGCTGCATATCTCCGATACCATCTGTGATCCGGATCATGTCGAAGCCATGCCACCACTGACTGTGGATCAGCCAACCATCAGCATGACCTTCCAGGTAAATGACTCACCGTTTGCTGGCCGTGAAGGCAAGTATGTGACCACGCGTAACCTCAAAGATCGACTGGAACGTGAGTTGATCCACAACGTGGCCCTGCGTGTTGAACCCGGTGAGTCAGCAGACAAATATAAAGTTTCTGGCCGTGGTGAATTGCACTTGTCAGTACTGATTGAATCCATGCGTCGTGAAGGGTTTGAATTGGCCGTTTCACGTCCAGAAGTGATCATGAAGGAAGTCGAGGGTGCGATACAGGAACCTTACGAAGTGCTGGTCATAGATTGCAATGAAGAGCATCAGGGCGCTGTGATTGAAGAGCTCGGTCTGCGCCGCGCAGAAATGCAGGACATGCTACCTGACGGCAAAGGTCGTGTGCGCTTGACCTTTGAGATTCCTACGCGTGGACTGATCGGTTTCCGCTCCATGTTTATGAGCATGACCTCCGGCACCGGCATGATGAACCACGTGTTTGATCATTATGGTGCGGTCAAGCAGGGTGAGCTGGCAGCGCGTAAAAACGGTGTGTTGGTGTCCATGGTGACAGGCAAGGCACTGGGATACTCCCTGTGGATGTTGCAGGAACGCGGTCGCTTGTTTATCGAGCCGAATATCGAGGTGTATGAAGGCATGATTATAGGCCTGCATAGCCGCGATAATGATCTGGTGGTGAACCCGATCAAAGGCAAACAACTGACCAACGTGCGTGCCTCCGGTACCGACGAAAACATCGTGTTGACGCCGCCGACCAAACACACGCTGGAACAGGCCATGGAATTCATCGACGAAGACGAACTGGTAGAGATTACGCCGCTGAGTATTCGTATTCGTAAAAAGAACCTGACAGAGAGTGATCGTAAACGTGCCAGCAGAGGTTCGGCAGCGCGGTAATAACAGCAATGACGGCGTAGCGTTACATCTACGTCGTCATTTATTCTCTAGGTAACTACTTGAAAATTAAAAAAATCCGATAGCCGTTTATCCTCGCTGACTTCGTCATGAGGCACCAACAGATATCGCCAAGGTTTACCCCCCACTTCCGCACTGTAATTGCTAGCATGCCGACACCACCGTGAGGCAGCAGCACTTTTAGCTTGTACATCGGCTGCTTCCATGTCAGTCCGCGCTTTGGTTTCCACCATCAGAATCATGTCATTGAACTCAGCAACAAAGTCAGGTATGTACTCCGGCTGCTCGCTGCCCAACTTGTAATAAATCTGGAACTGGCCCTTGGCGGGCTTGAACCATTTGAGCGCGTCGCGCTCCAGCAGCAAGGCAAAACGTCGTTCGGTATCTGAATCAAACTTCTGCAAGGGATACAGGCAACGGGCGAAACCACCAAACAGCATCTGTTTGATACGGCTGGTTTCTGTCACGGTCTGTCTCAAGCTGTGAGCCGTTTGACCAGCGATAGCCGCGTAGTTACATGGCTTCAGCTCCGTGAATCCCCTGCTGACCTGAACCTCGTAGCCCGCCGCTTTTTCCCAAAAGTGTTCCATCATCTGGGCGCGTATCAGGCGGGCGAGTTCCTTGCCGTAAGTGTCAAAAATCTCGTGCAGCTCAGTGTCTGAATAACTTTGTTGTTGGTAGTGTCCGACCGCTTGCCCGGCAAGGTCATACAGCAAGTCGGCCTGCGTGAAGTAGTCGATGTCGTCAAAGTCGATCAGCCGTTTGACGATGTAATCCTCAAAGCGTTGTTCCCGCAAACCACTTTCCCGGTTCAGAGTAAATCGCTCGCTGGTGCGTAGTGTCTGGCCGACAATCTCGCGCTGACCCGGTTGGAAGTTGGGCAAAACTCCCAGGCGGAAAGGATGATAACCAGTGGTGACATCGCCTGTCGGCACAACCGTAATGCGCGGGATATCAATGGTCTGCTGCACTACAATTTCAGTGGTTTTTGCGACCACGGCTGACAAGTCCAGCGTGGGTGCCTGATCATCGCCATTGGGCAGCAACTGTCCCGTTGTTGTCAGCGCCGCAGGTTTCATGCGGTTTTGCACTTCCGCGAGAATCTGTTGTTGGATCTCCGGTTTCAGCAGATCCGCGCTCGTAGGTGCCAGGTCGCGCTTTGTCTCATAAGAGGCCAGCACGTCGCGCACAACAT
>DITX01000126.1:1946-4839 GCA_002422225.1 Gammaproteobacteria bacterium UBA6173 | reverse complement strand
TGGCCATTCGAGCCAGAAAATCTGCGCTGGCGGGCGCTACCAGGATCAGGTCAGGCCAACGCGCCAACTCAATATGGCCCATGCCCGCTTCGGCATCAGCGTCCAACAGCTCGTGATGTACCCGATTGCCGGAAAGCGCCTGCATAGTAAGAGGTGTGATAAATTCCATCGCCGCCTTGGTCATTACCACACGCACCTCAGCGCCGGCCTTGATCAGCAGGCGGGTCAGCTCAGCGCATTTATAGGCAGCAATGCCTCCCGTCATTCCTAGCAGAATCCGCTTGTTGGCTAGAGTGGCAAGCTTGTTGAACGACATAAAGAGTAATCCAGGTGAGGGTCGTTGCTTGACCGATTTAGCCAAGCTTACCGCATTTTAAGCAGGGGCAGGTGCATCCAGCAAGGCAGCTGAGTGGCAGAGCTGCTATAAGGTAAGAGGTTCTGGTTCCAAGGAGGGAACAAAATGACAATCAAACATTGGCCTGAAAATGAAAGACCCAGGGAAAAATTGTTGCAGCATGGCCCGGCGTTTCTGTCTGATGCAGAGCTGCTGGCGGTGTTTTTACGCACGGGTATCCCCGGCCGCAATGCGCTGGATATGGCGCGAGATCTGCTGATTGATTTTGGGTCATTAACCAGCATTCTGAGAGCGTCACTCGAGGATTTCTGCCGCCGGGACGGTCTTGGGCCAGGCAAATACGTGCAATTTCAGGCGGTTCTGGAGCTGGCGCGGCGGTATATGAGTGAGCGCCTTGCTGAATCAGATGCGTTGACCAATTCTGACCTGACTCGGGACTATCTGAGGGCGCGCATGCGTGATTACTCACATGAGGTGTTTGCATGTTTGTATCTGGACAATCAACACAGGGTGACTGCGATGGAGGAGTTGTTTCAAGGCACCATAGATGGCGCCGCTGTATATCCCCGAGAGGTTGTGAAACGTTGTCTGCACAACAATGCTGCAGCCGTGATATTTGCGCATAATCACCCTTCTGGGCTGGCAGAACCCAGCCAGGCTGACATTGCCATCACTCAGCGTCTGAAGACCGCGCTCAATACAATTGATGTCAGGGTGCTGGATCACGTGGTGGTGGGGCGCTCGGACGTGGTGTCGTTTGCCGAGCGAGGATTGCTATAAAATGCGGAAACACGGCCAAATGCTGTGTTTTCAAGAAAACTGTTTGCCTTAAGCAAGCCGTTTTGGTATAAAACGCAGCTCAAATTTTAAGGCATGTCGGCGCGGGTCGTCTTCGACGTTCATCCCAGCATGTTTTACAGCAGGATTATCCAAAGCACGGGTTTTTTCAAACGCGTGTTAAATTGAGCACGGTTTGGTAACGAGGCTAGGTCATGTCAAAAGTATGTATGGTAACCGGCAAGAAGCCGCTTACTGGTAACAACGTTTCACACGCAAACAATAAAACGCGTCGTCGTTTTCTGCCAAACATCCAGACACACCGTTTCTGGGTTCAATCAGAGAACCGTTTTGTTTCGTTGAAATTGTCTACCAGAGGCATGCGCACTATCGATAAACGCGGCATTGATGCTGTGTTAGCTGATATTCGCGCCAGCGGCGTAAAAATCTAATTTCTAACCCAGATTCAGGTGGTAAGCAGCGATGCGCGATAAAATCAAACTGGTTTCCTCAGCAGGCACCGGTCACTTCTACACAACTGACAAAAACAAGCGTACTACTCCGGACAAAATGGAGATCAAAAAATACGATCCCGTTGTTCGCAAGCACGTNNAAAGCACCCGGTATGATGAAAATCGTACCGGGTGTTTTTGTTGGGCACTCTGAGAGCAGTTTATGCCTTTTGCTTGCTCAGCGCTTTTGCAAGTTTTTGTACTACAGTTGCTAACCTTGCATCGATCGGCAGCTCTTTTTTAAGTTTGCCAACGGTCGTTGACACCGTACCATAACGCTTCAGGTGGAACAGCTTGGCAATGGCCTGCAAGGTCGATGCTGACAGTTCCTGGCACAGATACATGGCTACCCAGCGCGGCACATTTTTTGATCCAGGCCCGCGCGCAGCTTGATAGATACTTTCCTCGCTCACTTTGAACTGAGTCGCTACCGCAGACACAATGTCCTTGCATGACGGACGCCATTTGGCGTGTGCACCTCGTGAAACACCACGGACTTTGGTGGCCGAGCGTTTTCCTGCGGCAAATTTACGGAACTTTTCGTCACCCATAATGGACGACAGGTTCTTTTTTCCGTAAAAATGCGCCATCTCATCGTCAACACCGAGTGCGACATAGTCAGCATAACGTTGAAAGCGTTTGCTGGCTGGACCTTCCAGCATACTCAGCGCTTCGTCACGTACTAGCCAAACAGGGGATTTGGTCTTGTTTGTGTATGCCGCGTAACTGGACCACACATGTTTGTCCAGATCCTGTTTTCGAACGCCCAAGTGTATAAAACGGGATAGTGGGAGCAGGTATTTGTCTGCCTGCACCAGCACGGCTTTGTATCGGCCACGGAACAGCGAGCCTTCAGATTTTTTCAGACGTTGGTAATACTGCGTATAGATGCCGTCAATTTGCCGCATAAATCGACTCAGGTTGGCTTCCGGCGTTTTTACCAGCAGATGGTACTGATCTTTCAGAAGTGAATAGGCATAAACCTGAACATTAAGACGGCCACAGGTTTCATCCAGAGCTTGCAGAAAAGCCTCGTAATATCTGGCCGACGGAAAAACCTTTTGCCCCTCCAATGCAGTATTGGAGACATGGTAATACGCGTCCGGATATTCTATGCGTAGTGGTCTGGCCATAGACGGAGTTCCTTGTTTTTGTAATTGGTATTTTTGTTATGAATTACAGTTGACCCCAGTTACCGCGATCTATAGTGAACCAGTATTGCAGGACAGGTCAACACAAAGTTCAGGCG
>DITX01000126.1:0-1928 GCA_002422225.1 Gammaproteobacteria bacterium UBA6173 | reverse complement strand
GGCATCCATGGAGTGGTTCGCTGCTCTTCAGCACCGGTTACGTTGATATCAACAGTACGGACATTCCGGAATCCACAGCGGCGCAACCAGGATTCTGTTGTCGCAACAGACGGCAAAAACCACACATTATTCATTCTGCAATATCGATCTGGCGGCGTTAATGCATAACCTTCAGGGCCATCAACAACCAATGTTTCCAGAATCAATTGACCGCCAGAGCGCAAACAGCCTAACAATTGGAATAGATGATCAAGCGGCGATTTGCGATGATACAACACACCCATTGAGAACACGGTGTCAAACTGTGCGACCGCATCTGGAAACTCATCCAGAGTCACTGGCAATACAAAAACCGGATACTGCCGCAAAAAATGTTGAATAAATCTGAATTGAAAAAAGTAGGCTAGGTGCGGGTCAACACCCAGCACATATCTGGCACCTTCACCCAACGCCCGGTAACAATGGTAAGCATTGCCGCTACCGACATCCAGTACCCGTCGGCCTTGTAGCGATTCTATGTGAGGTAGCAAACGATCCCATTTCATATCGGATCGCCATTCGCTGTCTATTTCAACACCAAAAACAGACCAAGGTCCTTTGCGCCAAGGGATCTGGCTGCGCGCGGCAGCATCAATTGCTGCGAATTGTTCTGGCGTGCAATCAGCGGCGCTGCCGATGCGCACACATGTTTTCAGATCGATGCTGCCCGCAACAACATTCGGTAACGCATCAAACATATCCAGCCAGCGGTCAGTTAATCCGTGTCTGCGGGAATACAGGTACTTGTCACTGGCATAATCTGCCATCGCTTCCATGGCCGTGCCACGCAGCAAGGCTTGTAAGCGAAGATGGGCGTCGCGATCTCTCATCAGCGTACAGCCACCATAGAGCAGAAATTGAAACACTGAAACCAGACATCGCAGCTGCTGAAACCCGCGGTGTGCAGACGTTGTTTATGCGCGTCAATCGTTTCAGGAATAAGCACATTTTCAAGCGCGGCGCGTTTTTGTGCGACTTCCAGAGCCGAGTAGCCCTGCGCCTGTTTAAACTCATGGTACAGATCAATAAACAGATCATTCAGAGGTTCTGCGGGGAAGCGTATCTTCTCCGATAGAATCAAGATGCCACCTAGGCGCAAACCATCAGCAATCGTCTTTATCAAGGCATCGCGTCGATCTGGCGCAATAAATTGCAGCGTAAAGTTGAGCACCACAACGGAGGCATTGCTGATATCGATGTCACAGATATCTGCACAACTGACGGCAATTGGCAGCACCTGGTGTTCTGGCAATAACAAAAGAGACTCCAGCCGAGTAGTCATCGCGGCTGAGTTGTCGATAGCCAGCAGTTCGTAATCCCTGTGGGCAATTTGATGCGCCATGGCAAGGCTGGCACCACCCAAGGAGCTGCCGAGGTCGTAAATGCGTGTGCCGGGTACACAAAAGCGTGCAGCAAGTACGCCGATCATTGACAGGATCGTGGCATATCCAGGGACTGATCGATTAATCATGTCACTGAATACGGAAGCAACTTTGTCATCAAACACAAAGTCTGAGCGCGATTGTGGGGCCGCAAAAATGGTATCGGTTTTCATTTGTGTGACTCGACAGGCACCGCAGTGTGACCAGACTCACGTAATGCATGACGAATGCTGCGTGCGGTTTCAGCTTGTAGCGCGTCATCGCGATCTTGTGCCAGTGAAAAATTAAGGTCAGCGATTGCAGTGATCGGAATCAAGTGCAGATGTGCATGCCGCACTTCAAGTCCAGCGATCATCATGCCCACTTTCTCGCAGGGAAACAGCCGTTTGATTGTTTGTGACAAGGTGCGTGCAACGTCAAACACATGCGCATTCAGCGCTGGCTCCATGTCGTACCAGTGATCCACTTCATCGCGAGGGATAAGCAACACATGACCTTCGCGAATGG
>DITX01000073.1:37745-39039 GCA_002422225.1 Gammaproteobacteria bacterium UBA6173 | reverse complement strand
CACAAAGTAGTCGCGGTAGATACTAATGGCGCAGGAGACATGTTCTCAGGCGCCTTTATGTTTGGCCTGACACAAGGCATGTCTTTCAAAGACGCGGGGGACCTAGCCAGTCTGGCATCTGCGACAGTAGTCTCTGAGTTTGGCCCGAGACTGGCGCCTGATCGTCATCAGGAGATTCTTGCAAAGTTCTATGCCTCTCGCTCTGCCTGACGCGCGGGCGTAACACCCGCACGCCACCGGAGTTATTGCACTCGCTGGAATATTTGTTCCTGTCCGTCTGCGGACTGGCGCATCTGTTCAGGCGAGTCAAACTCGACACGGCTGACAACTTCCTGCCCCATGGCATTCAGACGAATATTGTCTGCGTCCACCCATTCGTAGGGGAAACTTATGCCAAACTCACGCACAGTCACATCGGCCTCACCATACACAAGCGTCATAGACTGGCCTTGAATTTCGGCAGACCAAGCCCCAATAATCAACTCTGCTTTGCTTGGTGCAGGCGGGGTTGACGCACAAGCAGCCAACGCGATTGACACAAACAACAGTACAGAATTTTTAAAACTACGCATTTTTTCCTCCAGTTTTTGGAAAAGCTTCTCTGCTTTGCCAAAGTGTAATGCAGGTTGCAGGTTTGCGCATGTTTTTAGTCTGCAACTGTTCTCAACTGACTGATAAACTAGTGTTCACACGGTCAGGCACCGCTTGATACTTGAACCAGGAACGGATTTGCGAGAAATCAGCATGGCAGAATTGGCAAACGGCACCTATCGGCACTATAAGGGGCCTCTTTACGACGTACTGGGACTTGCCCGTCATAGCGAAACCGAAGAGTGGCTGGTAGTGTACCGTCCACAATACGGAGAACGTGGATTGTGGGTGCGCCCCTTAGCCATGTTCACTGAGTCAGTCGTCTACGAAGGGAAATCAATGCCCAGATTTGCATACCTGGGCTTCGATAGCGAGGACAAGTCAGCCGAGAAGACCTTTAAGGAATAGCACGTGGGTTTGAAGCTTTGCGTTGCGCCTCTTTGGCTGCAATTTTCTCACGACGACGCTCCTGAATGACCAGCGACATTGGTTCACCTATGTGAGTTTCGCCGCGCTCACGCGCCAGTTGCATCTGACGTTCACGCTCTGCAAACCGCTCCACCTTTTCTTGTGTGTGGCGATCGTAACAATGCGGGCAACTGATGCCTGGTTTGAAGTGTTTCGACTTTTTCTCATCGTCGGTTATTGGCATACGGCAGGCATGGCACTGATCGTAGCTACCCCGCTCAAGACTATGATTGAC
>DITX01000073.1:14147-37680 GCA_002422225.1 Gammaproteobacteria bacterium UBA6173 | reverse complement strand
GCGCCGGATCAAGGTGTTGTTGTACAAAGTCAGGAAACTCTCGAAAAGCTTCCATCTCAGGATTCACCGCCCGCTCGAACGTCCCAATCTCGTATTCGTAGTGGTTGCGTGTATCAATCAACAACACCTCTGGATCGGAAATTAATGCATTCCAGTCCTGTGGCTTCACATAGGTTCCAACAATGTGACATGGATCGATATCCTCTACTCCCATGGTCACAATCTCGGTTTTGAGTTTTACCTTGGTGCGATAAAACGGATTTTCGTCTGCCAAAGACTCTTTTGTTTCAATCGGGGCAAGACGCTCATCAGAGCGCATCCACGCCATTACAGCGTCAATTCCAGTCCGAGTGCCCGCGATTGTTCCATTAACGCCTTCGCGCGCCAGCAATAATGTTCCTCGAACAGAGTTGTCCATCATCACTTTATGCAAAGGCGCTCGCAAGGCCTCAAAATCTTCCAGGCGGACAAAACGATACATTGCCGCGACTACAATAGGCTTATTCATCAATAAGATACTCCAATCTGCTCACCGGAACGTAAAACCGGCGCTGGCCAAAACGCGCGCATTCTAACCCAGATCAAGTTCGTGCTCATTGATTATGCGCAAAAATGCATCACCGTATTTGGCCAACTTCCCCTGACCTACACCGTTTACAGACAACAATTGTTGCGCATTTAATGGTCTTAGATGCACCATATCGAGCAGTGTTGCATCATGGAATATCACATATGGCGGCACGTCAAATTGCTCTGCCAGATGTTTACGACACAGACGCAGCGCCTCAAACAAACGTCGATCTTCTGGCAGCATACCCGCGTCTGTATTGCGTTGACGGGTACCCTTGGCGGTTATCTCTTGTACATCCTCACGCAAGCGCATCGTCTCTTCACCCCTTAATACCGGGCGGGCGCGCGCCGTCAAATACAGGCCACCAAAACTATTGTGATCAACTCCCAGGAATCCTCTTGCTACCAACTGCCTGAAAACCGACTGCCATTGCGACTTGTCTAGTTCTCTGCCTATGCCAAATGTGCTGAGATTGTGGTGTCCGTTTTGTAAAACTCGCTCACTCTCCAAACCGGAAAGCACTTCTATCAAGTAGGCAACGCCAAAGCGCTGGCCAGTTCGATAAACACAAGACAGTGCCTTTTGGACAGCCACTGTGCCGTCCCAGGTTGGTGCAGGGTTAAGGCAAGCATCGCAATTGTCGCAACGATCCGGCGCTTCCTCCCCAAAATACTGTCGCAAAGACTGCCTACGACAGCTGGTAATTTCGCACAGCCCGAGCATGGCATCCAGACGGATTCGTTCGAGACGTTTGAACTGCTCATTACCTTGCGACTCGTCCATCATCTGGCGCAGTTTGATGACATCCTGCAGACCGTACACCATCCACGCAGTAGCAGGTTCCCCATCGCGACCTGCGCGCCCGGTTTCCTGATAGTAGGACTCGATACTTTTAGGCAGATCCAGATGCACGATAAACCGCACGTCGGGTTTATCGATACCCATACCAAATGCAATGGTGGCGACAACAATTACGCCGTCTTCACGCAGAAACCGTTGCTGATGGCGTAATCTGTCGGCTGAACTCAGCCCCGCATGGTATGGCAATGCCGTGAAACCCTGCTGTTCAAGCCAAAACGCTGTCTCTTCTGTTTTTTTGCGCGACAGACAGTAAATGATACCCGCATCCCCACTGTGTTCGCGACGCAAAAACTCCAGCAACTGTTGACGGGGATTTCGTTTTTGAGTGATTCGATACTGGATATTGGGTCGATCAAAACCTGTTACAAAATGCCGGGCATCCTGCAACTCCAAACGATTGATAATTTCTTCACGTGTGGCGGCGTCGGCTGTGGCAGTCAATGCAATGCGGGGAATAGTGGGGAAGCGCTGGTGCAATATGCTGAGCAAGAGATAATCTGCTCGAAAGTCATGTCCCCACTGAGAGACACAATGAGCCTCATCAATGGCAAACAGCGCTATTTGTAAACCTGCTAATAACTCGAGAGTAGCTGCTTGGTTTAAACGCTCAGGTGCAAGATACAACAAATCCAATTCACCACGTCTGAGCGAGCGCATTACAGATTGATAATCGTCGTTACTCAGTGACGAATTGATAAAACCCGCTCGGACGCCCGCTGCACGTAATGCATCTACCTGATCCTGCATCAGGGCAATCAGCGGCGAAATGACAATGCCCACACCGGGTCTTAACAAGGATGGGATTTGATAACAAAGGGATTTGCCACCACCGGTAGGCATCAGAACCAAGGCACTGCGGCCTTGTATCAGCTCAAGAATGATATCTGCCTGGGACCCACGAAAATCTTCGTAGCCAAACACTGTCCTGAGAATGTTGAGTGCAGGCCCAAGTAGTTGTTGCGCACGCGCAACAGAAACTTCTTGCTCCATCTTAACGTCCAGCCTGCAATCGCTCCCGGTAGGCAGGCAGGATAGCCTGAAGTTTAGCCGTATTGTCTGGCCCCAGACGTAACAATTGTTTTTGTACCGGGGTCAGATCTTCTATACGACTTTCCGCATACAAGTACATGACTGAAGGCTTAATCAACTGGAAGGGACCCGATTCCTGGGGCGCATTCATGATTTGGTCAATTGCCTGTATCAACACCGCATCAAAACTACCTTGGTATCCGATCTCGGCATATGCTTCCTGAAATAGCGGGCGCAAAGCTCTGTAAATGCTTACGCCTTGTTGAGGATCAAGTGCAACCAAGGTGTCTATCAAAGAATTAAAGCGCTGATGAGTTGCGGTCGACATTTCGAAAAGATTGGTATCGATTTCTCTGACCACAAACTCAGAACCAAGACGTCGGACTGGGTACTCCAGCTGCGGCAACTCGCCCTCGGCCACATTGCTGACAAACACCACAAATTTGCGAATAAGATCTTCAGGCGCCAACACACGCAGAAGACTGGCCCCCATTTCCATACTAGCCAGTCTGGCAAGTACAAACGGATCACTGTTATTCAGCGACGGCAAGGGTTCGGAAGGCTCTTCCAGCTCAGGCTCCGACTCAACAGGAATAGTGACTAACTCAGTTGCAGGCGCAGTGGGAGTAGGATCAGCCATAGCTGGCTGTGCAGCTGGCATGACGCGTTCGACAGGTCGAGGAACAGGAGTATCAATGGTCACGGTCCTAGTAGCCTCTGGCGGCTCAAAAGTCATCGCCAGATATACCAGAAAAAGAATCCCGACCAAGGACAACGCAGCAATAATCGCAAGAGTTTTATGAGCCATAGTGCTAAGTATTCTGGCACAGGGTTGTTAACCGGAGCAAGACAACAAAGTGGGCATCACAACAATGCCCACAAGTATCATATTCGAGCCACAAACTACCGATCAGTTTTGTAGCCAGATTTTTTTACAAACCTGCTGATTGCATAACGCGAGGGAACCCCAATGCAGCCATACTGTCCGCGAGGTCCTTACCTGCAGATGAAGGGTTGGTCGATTTATCGATTTTCACAACAATACCTTGCGTATCAATATAGTATGTCCATCGATTTGCAAACCCACGCTCACTCAACACACCAAATGCCTGTGTCATCGTTTTTTCAGGATCCGCCAAGACCGGAAAATCCAGTTCGTATTCTTTTGCAAACTCCGTATTTTTCTCGACGGTATCAACGCTTGCCATGAAATAAGCAACATCGTAACTTTTAATTTCGTCGCTACTATCACGGATAGCTTTGCACTGAATAGTGCAGCCGCCTGTAAATGCGGCTGGAAAGAATGCCAACACAACAGGCTGTTTCCCCACAAAATCTGCCAGGGAATACGTTTGTCCATTGGATGCCTGCAGGGTGAAATCAGGCGCTTTATCTCCAACCTCAAGCGCAGAACTCAGGGATGGCAATATCATTGCGGTCATTGAGAGCAGAGCAGCAGCGGCTGTACGTGAAGCGATTTTTTTCAATTGTTTAAACATAAAAACTCCTGAGTGTTGAATGTGATAAGTGAAGCTCTTTATAACGGCCGTAGCTCTTACCATGCCTGAAACGTTGTACGTCGTGACTCACGCATCAGCTCATCGCTGACCTTGCTTAATACCTGAAGATTTTCCATGGTTTGATCCGCTTGCTCACTGGCAAACGCAGGGTTTGCTGCCAACAAATCATTCAACTCGCGCTCTGCTCGTTGCAGACTCAACCGTGCACGCTCAAGCTGCGTCCGCCGCTGACTATTCAATTGGGAGTAGTAGTCTGGGTTATTGACAGTTTCTTGCCAGCAAACGCGCTGAGCAGTGCCATTTGCACCAGCAACAGTTCTGCAGACAGTTTGTGTCAAATACCTCGGCGCAGCGATCATCATATCGTTCATATCAGTGTTCAGCAGATGGCGTGCCATTTCAACATCCAGCAGCGCACCGGCGTAAGTCAATTGCCACAATCTTGGCACATCACCTCGATCCTGTGCGTGCACAATCGCCTGTGTATAGATGTCCTTGATATCGTCCAGCGCCTGCACCGACTGATATGTCCCGGTTCGACCGGTAATATTGGCCCTGGATGCCAATATTCGCCACTCACCCATCTTCAGCACGGCATCAGCATACTCAGGCGACTCCGGTTTAAAGTGTCGCTGCTGCAAGGAGAAAACCAAGTGTTGATAGTCGTCCACCTTTTTCCAATCAGACTGGAATTTATACGCATTCACCAGTTGTTCAAGGACGTCAATTTGCCGAGCATCATAAAGACCGCTATTAATACGGAGCAATTGCAATGCCTGGGTCAGCATATCCTCTGCCAAAATAAACTCTTCAAGCTCAAGGTAGACTCGTCCGAGATCAAGCTGCACTTCAACCAGTGACACATCGTAAAAACCTGCCTGATCAGCCAATTCTGCCAATCGGGCTTGCAAATGGTTGGCGCTGTCGCGCAGCAGCTGCACTTCTGCAGCTCTGGCTTCATCTACCATCGACTCGTTTTGCGCCAGCTCCTCATCATTCACCTGTTCGTCGGCCTGTTGTGCCACGGCAGGCGACAACATCATCAAAAGCAGAAAAATTCGAAGTAAAGACAAGCCCATGACCACTTTCCTCTGACTGTGTATCATCAAGACCGCACAGTACCAACCCAGCTTTCATGGAATTCAGTATACGCCATGTAAACACGCAGGCAACGCCTGCCTGTGTGTGGCCGGCAAGATCATTTAATTTTCGTTTGCAGGTTTCGAACTGACGATCCAGTTGACTGGAAGTCAAATTCGCTGATAATCGATCACCTGTTCTACTTAGATTTTTTTCAGATCAATAAAACAGGGGGGAATATATGAACAAGGACTACTTATCCTTTTACATCAATGGCGAATGGGTCAAACCTGATAATCGCCCCACGCTGGACGTGATAAACCCGGCCACTGAAAAACCATTTACTTGTATTGCGCTTGGCACCGCCGACGATGTTGATGCCGCGGCCAAAGCCGCACGCGCCGCCTTCCCTACCTGGTCACAAACAAGTCGTGAGCATCGCCTGGCGATTTTGGATAAAATTCTGGCGGGCATTAAATCACGCGCTGAAGACCTGGCGCAGGCAATATCCCAGGAAATGGGCGCGCCAATCAGCTTTGCGCGCGCTGCCCAGGTAGGCACAGGGATCGCACATTTTGCGACTGCCCGACAAATTCTATCCACGTATGAATTTGAAGAAACTCGCGGCACCACTCAGATCATCAAAGAACCTGTGGGTGTTTGCGGCATGATCACACCGTGGAACTGGCCGCTGAATCAGCTTGCCTGCAAAGTAGCGCCAGCATTGGCGACTGGATGCACCATGGTATTAAAGCCCAGCGAAATTGCGCCCATCAGCGCCATGATTCTGGCGGAAATCATTCATGAAGCAGGCGTTCCGCCGGGCGTGTTTAATCTGGTGAATGGCGACGGCCCCAGCGTCGGCGCAGCTATTTCTGCCCACCCGGAAATAGATATGGTGTCTTTTACAGGCTCAACCCGGGCCGGCCGCGAGGTTTCTAAAGCAGCAGCAGACACCATCAAGCGGGTCTGCCTGGAACTGGGCGGCAAATCTGCCAACATTATTCTGGACTCTGCTGATCTGACCTCGGCGGTCAAAGGCGGGGTGATGGGATGTTTTGGCAATTGTGGCCAGTCATGCAACGCGCCAACTCGCATGCTGGTGCCGGAGTCACGTATGGCTGAAGCCATCGAAATTGCACGAGCGACCGCCGCCAAAGCTGTTCCGGGCAACCCAGCTGATGAAACAGCGCGCCTTGGCCCGGTAGTCAGTCAAATGCAATATGACAAAATCCAGTCACTGATTCAGGCGGGCATCGACGAAGGCGCCACTTTGATCGCAGGCGGAACCGGAAAACCCGATGGTTTGGAAACTGGATATTTTGTCAGACCCACTGTGTTTGCCAATGTCACCAATGACATGACCATTGCGCGTGAAGAAATATTTGGGCCCGTGTTATCGATCATCGCGTACAAAGATGATGCCGATGCCGTTCGAATTGCAAATGATACGGTCTACGGATTATCTGGGTATGTGTCCGGAGCTCCCGATCACGCCCGCGCTATCGCGCGGCAAATTCGCACCGGCATGATTCACATGAACGGCGCAGGCCCTGATTTTGCGGCACCGTTTGGAGGTTATAAACAGTCAGGAAATGGCCGTGAGTGGGGCATAGAAGGTTTCCACGACTTCCTGGAAGTTAAAGCAATCATGGGATATAACGCGTGACTAGCGCCATGAGTGCAGATTTACGCCTAGACCTTAAGAAGCCGGCCATAGACCGCGGTATCATTACGCGCGATGCCGGGTCCATGCTGGCTTTTTACAAAGACTTTCTGGGTTTACTGTTGGAGTCCGTTATTCCTATGCCATCCGGCCCGGGGTAAGCATTGCCATCGTGAAGGATCCCGATGGCAACTGGCTGGAGTTGTTGCAGAACGATTAGTGGTGATGTGAACCATCGTGCACGTGGCCGTGGTCGATCTCTTCCGCGGTCGCTTCGCGCACGCTGATCACTTCCACCGCGAAGTGCAGAGTCTTACCTGCCATAGGATGGTTACCATCCACAGTCACTTCATCACCGCTGACGGCGGTAACAACAATGTGCTGCTGACCTTGCGGCCCTTGGGCGGTAAAACCCATGCCCACTTCAATATTGTCTACGCCTCGGAACATTTCGCGTGGCAACGTCTGGATCATGGCAGGATCACTTTCACCATAACCATCTTCTGGGGCAATTGTTGCCTTGAATTTCGCGCCGGCAGTTTTGCCTTCCAACTCCTTCTCCAGGCCCGCGATCAAGTTATGCGCACCGTGCAGATACGTCAGCGGCGCACCGCCTTCAGAAGAGTCCATCACCTCACCGGCGTCGTTAGTCAGAGTGTAGTTGATTGCTACTACCGAGTTCTTGCCAATCATCAAAGTCATTACAAGATTCCTGTGCTGTTTACACTGTCAGATAAAAAAACCCGCATACCCTACCATTTCCAGGCGCTCAAGTCTTGCCAGTGCTGACAACAACCTTATCTGCTCATTTGTTGTATTGATCCGAGTATTGATCCTGCAAGCGCCGCATGCCCGCCAGCCAACGGTCATAATCAGCTGTTTTCCTTTGCATATAGGTGAGCACTTGCGGATGGGGGAGGCACAAAAATCGTTCTTCCGCCAAGGTCTCAATCACGGTCTGGGCCAGCGCATCTGGTTCGAGCATGCCATCTACACCCGCCACTCCGCCGCCACGGGTATTGGCTGTCATTTGAGTGCGAACTGCTTGCGGACACAAGACTGACACCTTGATACCGCGATTACCGTAGGTAATAGACAACCATTCAGCAAACCCCACCGCCGCATGTTTGGTCACCGCATAAGGTGCAGATCCTATCTGACTCAGCAAGCCCGCCGCTGAGGCCGTGTTCAACAGGTAACCTTCACCGCGTGCGAGCATGGCTGGCAGCACCGCACGCGCTGCGTAGATATGAGATTTAACGTTAATATCCCAAATTCTATCCCAGGCATCGTCAGCCACCTCTTCACCGCCGATTGTAAAAATCCCGGCATTGGAGCAAAACAGGTCAATATGCTCAAAGGCAGCCAAGGTTTGTGCAACCAAGGCTTTGATATCCTCTTCAACACTGACATCCGTTTTGATCGCCATTGTCTGTGTCTTCCCTGCAATGGCGGCAGCAACCGCATCAATACCTTCCTGATTGATGTCAGCAACCACAACAGCTTTTGCGCCCTCAGTTGCGAATCGTTCACAAAGTGATTTGCCTATGCCACTGGCCCCACCTGTCACCACTACAACTTTGTCCTTGATTTGCATGTGAAGCACTCCTGGCCCGCGCAGACCTCAATTAAACTTGCTCGCAAGCATAGTTACCGTAAGTACCAAGCGGCAAGCACAAATTTGGTGGTTTCTATGCTATCGTTTCAGGGTTAATAAAAAGCCTTGCAGGCAGAGACTTGTAATGCGCAGAGCTGATTGACAAGGACTCTTGTGGTCCATGACCTAAGATGCAAATACTCTATGGGAGAGTTCTAATGAAAAGACCATTCGCAGTCAAACGCAACCCCACAATTCAAATATCAAGGGTGAATACGATAACCCCTGTTGGTATATCTGGACGTCGCTTGTTAGCCCTCACGTGTGCCGCGCTGATGGCTGGCAATGTGGCACCGACCTTCGCACAAACAGACGGGACGCCGTCGATTGAAGAGATTGTAGTGACGTCTTATTCCCGCCGCCCGGAGGCGCTGGCAGACATTAATGGCAGCATAGCCATCCTGTCTGAAGAAGATTTGAAACTGACAGCACACACCCACATTCAGGAATCAGCCAACCGTTTGCCCGGCGTGAATATCAACCGTAACAATGGCCAGGAGAGTCTAACAGCCATCCGCTCACCAGTGCTGAGCGGTGGCGGCGCCTGTGGTGCATTTTTGCTTGCAGAACAGGGCATACCATTGCGGGCAGCAGGCTTTTGTAACGTCAATGAACTGTTTGACTCTCACTCTGAGAACGCCGAGCGCATCGAAGTTATTCGTGGCCCAGGCACAGCTTTTTACGGATCAAATGCCGTACACGGCATGATCAACGTTGTGCTGCCTACACCTGACGCTCGTCGTGAACTTTCTATTGAAGCAGGCCCTCGCGGCACTCTGCGCAGTAACGCACGCATTGGTTTTGACAATGGCAATACCAAGCACATGCTGCTGCTAAATGGCATCAGTGAACAAGGCTTCCGGCCAGAAAGTGGCTATGATCAGCAAAAATTGTCCTGGCTCTACACCAGCCGCCTGAATAACGGTGTCGCGCTCGATGGCGGCGTCACCATCACCAACCTGAATCAGGAAACGGCGGGCTATGTAGTTGGGGCAAATTCATACAAAAATGATGTGCTTCGACGTCAGAATCCTAACCCAGAGGCTTATCGCAACAATCAAAGTACCCGGTTATGGACAAGTGTCAGCTACACTCTCGATAGTGGCTGGGATGTGATCCTGACGCCTTATTACCGAAAAGCAGATTTAGACTTTGTGCAACACTTCCTTCCGGGTGCACCCACCGAGGTAAACGAGCACAGCAGCGTGGGCTTGCAGTTCGCGACTTACAAAAATTTTGGCGATAACCGCAAGTTTGCAGCCGGCCTTGATCTGGAAGTAACCGAAGGGTCTTTACAACAAACTCAGATCAATCCAGCTACTGGCACAGCTTTTGTTGTCGCAACGGTTCCCATTGGTAAACACTACGACTATGACGTCGATGCCACCCAAATTGCGCCGTTTGTACAGTATCAACAATTTTGGGATAACGGTTTTGATATCACTTTGGGTCTGCGCTTCGAACGAATGGGCTATGACTACGAAAACAATATGTTGACCGGCCGCACGCGTGACAACGGTGTGCCCTGCACCATGGGCGGGTGCCGCTATAACAGGCCAGCTGACCGCTCCGATACGTTTGGCAATCTGGCACCTAAACTGGGCATCCGGTATGCCTTGAATGACAATCACGATGTGCAATTTCGGGTAACACGCGGCTTCAGACCGCCACAAGCGACTGAGTTGTACCGCCTTCAAAATAATCAGACTGTTGCGGATCTGGATGCTGTAGAGATCGACAGTATTGAGCTGGGCATTTCAGGGGGTGAAGGTCCGTTCACATATGAAGCTGTTGCTTTTTATATGGACAAGGACAATGAAATCATCACAGACAGCAACCGCATCAATTTGAACAACATGCATACTCGTCACAAAGGCGCGGAACTCAGTGGTGCTTTCGATATCAATGAGCAGTGGCGCATCAGCGGTGCATACAACTATGCCCTGCATACTTATGAGAATGATCAAATTTCAGGTGGAGTCAATCTCAACGGTAACGATGTTTCATCTGCACCACGCAACTTTGGCACTTTGCAATTGCAATGGCGCCCAACTGCGGATCTATTGACCGAGCTGCAGCTGGTAGGGATGGGTGAGTACTTCACAAACCCGGAAAACCTCAACCTGTATGAAGGTCATCAGGTCGTGAATCTGCGGACACGATGGGAAGCGACGGAAGATCTTACCCTGTCGCTCAACATTTTGAATTTGACTGATACGCGATATGCAGAGCGCGGCGACTGGGCAGCATTTGGTGGCGATCGTTACTTCCCGGGTGAGCCACTGCGCGCCTTTGTTGCGCTTAACTGGCGCTTTAACTGACAAGGAGTCAGGCAGCACGCATGAAAGACAGCGGCATTTTGCATAAGCTGGAAGCGTATTTCCAGCTATCACCTGCCCCGACTGGATTGATAGTGCCGCCTGACCCGTTTGAACAAAATCAGCAAACAGATGCCCGTGTGAATGGCACAGCTGTACGACATGCGGCCGTGCTGATTACTTTGACAAGACCGTTGAATAACAGCCGATTCGACGAAAGCCACATCATGCTGACTCTGAGAACGGCCCATCTGCGTCGTCATGCCGGTCAAGTCAGTTTACCCGGTGGCAGCGCTAATCCAGCCGATCATGACATCATTTATACGGCTTTGCGTGAGGCTGAGGAAGAAACAAGGCTGCGTCCTGATGACGTCACCATACTGGGAAAGTTACCGGCACTGATCATGCCTTCCACGTTTCACGTCACACCGGTTGTGGGCTTGATTGATCCCAATGTCGATCTGATCGCCTGCCCTGATGAAGTAGCAGAAATCTTTTTTGTACCAGCCTCAATGCTGTTAAATCCAGTTAATTACCGCATCAACCACATAGAATTCAGAGGCAGAGAGCGCAAATTCTGGGAAGTCCAGTTTGGGAAACATCGAATTTGGGGGGCCACTGCAGCGATCTTGCACCATCTGGCTGAACAACTGGATCAACTGCGCTGATTGCTGAATCCATCCATCAATGCTGCTCGTTCATCAGACGACATGCCACCAGACTGATCGGCATAATCCGGGAAACAAACCCGATTTTTCCCCATATGTTTGGCGTGCAGCAAATGCTTGTCCGCGCGGTGAATCAATTGATCAGGCGTGATCTGATCACGCGCACGGAACACATCAACGCCGGTACTGACCGTCACCAGTACTCGATCACCTTCCGAACACAATTGAATCGCCTCAACACCTTTTCTGAGGCGCTCAGCCAACAACACTGCCTCGCGCAGCCCGGTGCCTGGGAGTACCATCACGAACTCCTCGCCACCAAAACGACAGGGCACATCGAGCTTGCGCAATGACTTGCGATAGAACGTACCCGCCGTGCGCAACACCAGATTGCCAAATTCATGACCATGTGTATCGTTCAGTTTTTTAAAATTATCAAAATCCACAATCAGGACAGAAAACTCACCGCCGCTACGTCGCACACGCTCGATCTCTACACCTAAGGTATGCAATAAATGACGGTAATTAAACAAGCCTGTCAGCTCATCCGTAATGACCTGAGTATTTAACTCTGCCACTCGATTGCGCAGCACCGCCAATTCATCAAGATGAGCGCAGTTATTGAAATTGACTGGGCAGATATCGCGCACCTAGGGGGCTACATCCAAGGGTGGCATTTCTAAAAAAAGTTCATTAAAAAAGTTTGACAAGGTGCGCTCTGCTCGCCGGGTAGCATTCAAACTATAAACCGTGCCAAATTCAGGGTTATTGGCTGCCGGATTGGTAAAAGCATGTTTGGTCCCGCCATAGACATGAACCTGCCAGTCAACGTTTGCAGAACTCATTTCTGTCTGAAACGCCAGCACTTGCTCCGGAGTGACCATAGGATCATCGTGACCGTGTAAACATAACACCGCTGACAGACTCGTCATACGCTATGTAGGCTTCAAGTACCGTTTCACCATCACGGTATTCGATGTATTCCGTTTTTAGCATATCAAGAATCCTCGTATTGCACGTTGAAGTAGGGGGCAGTCTATAAGACTCAAAGCAGCGCCATTATCTTTTCCGCCGAACTTACGTCAATCCCTGCAGCAGGTTCTACCGCCAGATGCGTCACCACACCATTTTCAACAATCATGGCAAAGCGTCGGCTGCGCTTTCCCATACCAAACCCGCTCGCATCCAGCTCTAGCCCCAGCGCTTGCGTAAATTCGCCATTGCCATCGGCCAGCATCAATAGCTCTTCCGCGTTTTGTGATTTACCCCACGCACCCATCACAAAGGCATCATTAACGGACATACAAGCTATGGTATCGACGCCTTTAGCTTTGATTTTGTCTGCGTTCACAACATAACCCGGTAGATGTGTTACCGAGCAGCCAGGTGTAAACGCACCAGGCACTGCAAACAACACAACCTTTTTGCCGTCGAACACCTCTGCAGAGGTAATATTCTCAGGACCTTCTTTGCCCATGGTTTTTAGAGTTACCGCAGGAATTTTGTCACCAATCTTGATGCTCATTGTCGACCTCTTACTTGTAATGTGAATGTGGAAACACGTTGCTCTCGAATACGTTTGAGTTTAGCAAATTAACTGTTTGTTTATCACTTGTCAGCATGCATTACCTTGTTGATCCAATCTACATGCCTGCTGACCCTTTCGTAAACCACCCTAGCACCATACAGACCGGTCGGCATACCGGGTGATTGCTCCAATTCCCCAACAGCAATACCTGCAAGCCATAACATGCCATCAACAGTCACAATTGCCGGCCCACCACTGTCGCCCAGCCCGGGCACGCCCTCAAAATCGACAGCAACGTTATCAGGTCCGTCTGGAGAATCAAATACAAACTGCAATTGTTCTTGCGCGACATCTACTTTGTTTTTTGCAAAGCGCAGACGACCATCGTTTTCAGACAATCCTGTGCGACCGGTTCCACTATGCCCCCACCCAAGAAACGTGGCTGTCTGGCCCAATTCGTCACTCGCTTTGTAAAGAGGTATTGGAGAGATCTCATTGACTGCCACATTCAGTCTGATCAATGCAAGATCGACCTGGGTTTTATCAAAGCGTGATCCTGGATGATCCGGCCAGGACGGATGAAGCACCAATTGATCTACCTGTATCTCGGTACCGGCGATACTCACCACAAAACTCTGTGCTTTGCCCAGCGTGGCAGCGAGCGGGGTTTCTTCGGCACAGTGTGCCGCTGTGATCGCCCATCGTTCATGGATCAGCGTTGCAACACAAACCTTATACCCGTTTTCCTGCGTATACAGTGGAAAAACCGCAGGATAGTCTGATGCTCTGGCTACAAATCCCAAGTATCCAGTATCATGCCTGATCACAATCGCATGAGCAGGCATCGCCAACAGGGCGACAGCAATAAGGAATATCAATGGGTTGCTTGAAAATCTCAACGTATTTCCCGCTATGTTGTATCAGGAGAGTTTTATGAGCAAAGAAAAACACGAGTCTGACAACAAGCCTGAGCGCGAATACGAAAAGTCCGGGTTGTATACCAAAGACGGAAAGTCCTTTCGAATTCTTGCGCTGCTGGGCTGCCTTGCTGTTGTTGTTGTACTGTTGGCTGTCGCGGCAGCTGTACTTGATCTGACCTTGCTTGAACGCTGATCAATGTCAACAGCACAACAGCACAACAGCAACAGAATAATACTCAGCGTTTCGAACCTGCCCGCTTGCCTGGTCGAAGCACAGGCAGTTCACGCTTACCGCTGACGCTACGTACTATTTTGAAAAGACGGTAGGCTACAAAAATGACCGCAACGACAATAAACCCCAGGATGCTGAACACAAGCCATTGTTCATGTGTCCAACTGCCAGGATTTAACCAGATATCCAACATTGTTGATTGCTCCTTTGAAGATTGACCATATTATGAACAATCAATTGGTCGATAACCACTCGATTGATTTCAGACACTCAAGATTTTACATAGATTGCCGCTAAAATTACCGTGAAACACCTGACTGGCAGCGATACAGGATCTGAGCTATGAACACGCACGGCAATCTGGCAATTGATGGTTCAAAGTCTGACGAACACATGGACATGATTAAGCATGTCAGTTTTGAGCTGTCAAATGAGGTGTACGCGCTTAACGCCGGCAAGGTAAATGAAGTGCTGCGCTATACGGAAATCACGCCGGTGCCAGGATCTGCCCACTTTATCCTTGGTATTATCAATCTCCGAGGCAATGTGGTTACGGTGATTGATGCGCGCACAGTCTTTGGCTTGCCAACCCTTGAGCAGACTCAAAACTCTCGGATAATCGTGGTGGAAATTGAGGACTTTGTACTCGGCATCCTGGTTGATCGCGTAGCTGAGGTCATCGATCTGAACAAGAATCTTGTGGAAATGGCGCCGGCAACCAGCCAGGATCCGTCATCGCGTTTTATCACGGGCGTCTATAACACTGACGACTATCTGATGATTCTGGTCGATTTCAGCAAAGTCATCGAGTTACTGCCTCATTGATAGTGTGGGGATTGCTGTTAACTCAACTATTGTTGTGTTGCATGACAGAGACCACCAGGTTTTCAATCTCACGCAGTCGCTCACTGGTGTCGTTTATCTCTAGCAACTGTTGTCGCTGATGCACTGGAATCGGTAACAACTCGGCAAGGCGCCAGCCCAACTGGCGTTGATCCGTAAAATCCATGGTTACGCCCAGCTCTTCAATCAGTGGGTGAGCCATCAAGTCCCTGAGCAAATCGACCAACCCATCATGCTCCTCGGACAAGGGCAAAGCTGCCTGATCCAGAAAATCCTCTCCCTCCCAACGCACTGAGCCCATCAATAACTTGGTATCAGCTACCCAGCTCTCCATCACAGTAAACTTTCGTATCCCCTCAACCGTGATGCCCAACAAACCATTTGGCAATTTGTCCCAGTCAATGATTTTGCAGTACATACCAACACGGCTCACCTGCTGCTGACTACCGGGCTGGACCAGTTCTTCTCCTTTGAGCAACAGACAAACACCAAACCCGGTGTCAGTTCTCATACAGTGACTGACCAGATCGATATAGCGTTGCTCAAAAATCTGTAACGACAGCCTGCCGCCCGGGAATACCACAGAGCGCAAGGGAAACAGCGGGATCAAATCGGCTTCTTCCACGTTACTGATACCTCATTTTAAGCGCATCTAACAGTCGTTGATGAATGCCGCCAAAACCACCATTGCTCATTAACACAACATGATCGCCGGCGCGGCAGTTGTTGAGCAGCCAATCTATTATCTGCTCGGTTTGTTGAAAACCGACTGCCGGGATTGGGCTGTTTTTTATAACCGCATCAACATCCAATCCATTGCCACCGCCCGCCATCCACACAACTAGATCCGCATCTACACAGGAGTCTGCCAGAGTAGCCTGATGTACACCCATTTTCATGGTGGCTGAACGTGGTTCGATGACGGCAATCAAGCGGGCTGCGGGCTCATCAACAAGTCGCTGCCGCATGCCTTGCAGTGTGGTGGCAATGGCAGTCGGATGGTGGGCAAAGTCATCGTATACGTGGATACCACCCACCTCTCCCAGCCATTCCATGCGACGTTTGACACTCGCAAACCTTGATAAGGCGTCACACGCGGTAGTAATCGTAACACCAACATGATGGGCAGCAGCAACCGCTGCCAACGCGTTACTTGCGTTATGTCGGCCTGTGAGCGACCACTCAATGACTGCCTTTGTGTAGTTCTCGCCAGGCCCTTGCTTGATGATCTGGCAGTTTCTGCCATCAGCGCTCAACATCTGCACCTGCCATCGCGTGCTGGTCTGGTCAACATCTTCAAGCACGTCAGGGTCGGTCAGTTTGAAGTGCTGCACCGGTGTCCAGCAACCTTGGTCCAAGACTTGACTCAGTGCCCAATCATTGTAGGGCACCAACAACAAGCCCGATGACGGTACCGTGCGTATCAGATGATGGAATTGTTTTTGTATCGCAGCGAGATCTGGAAAAATATCCGCATGATCATATTCAAGGTTGTTCATGATCAAGGTGCGCGGGCGGTAATGGACAAACTTAGAGCGCTTATCAAAAAATGCGCTGTCATATTCATCGGCTTCCACCACAAAAAAATCACTCTCACCAAGACGGGCGGATACCGGAAAATTCTTTAATACACCGCCGATCAGGTACCCGGGCTTGAGTCCCGCGTATTCCAGTATCCACGCCAGCATGGCACTTGTTGTTGTCTTCCCATGAGTTCCGGATACCGCGAGCACCCAACGCCCCTGCAACACGAAGCGAGACAGCCATTCTGGTCCTGAGCAATAGGGCAGGCCCTGATCCAGAACATACTCGACTGCAGGATTTCCTCTGGACATGGCATTGCCTATCACGACCAAATCGGGATGTGGTTGCAAATGCCGAGGATCAAACCCTTCATTAAGCACGATACCTTGCTCTTCAAGTTGTGTGCTCATCGGAGGATAGACATTGGCATCAGACCCACTGACTGAAAAGCCCAGCTCTTTGGCCAACACGGCCAGACTGCCCATAAACGTACCGCAGATTCCCAAAATGTGGATGTGCATAAAAATTCCTGTAAGCTTGTCCTGCTACTTTAACAAATCCTCAAAGACAATTCCGGACTTCATTACTTGATGAAACTCGACACCTTCGCCATTACAGTCTACCGACAACCGGAGGTCGCAGATGCTTGTCTCGCCTTGCAGGAAACCATGGAATTGGATGTACCCATTCTGCTGTATTGCGCATGGTTCGGGTGTTTCTACGGAGAGATGAAAGATACTGTGTTGAATCAGGCGATCGAAATTTCAAACACTTATGCGAACAATGTCGTCAAACCTCTGCGGCACACCAGGCGCTGGATGAAAGATACTGCACGGTCAAGCGGCGGCCTGCTCACGACAGAAAATCTGTTGTCATGGCAAACCTTGCGCGAGCAAATCAAGGCAGTGGAAATATCGTCAGAGTTGTTATGGCTGAAGGCGCTTGAATCCATCACAGAACAGCACTTATTCACGCAGCAAGCTGATTTTAAAAGTGAAAACGTCGTAGCCAACATGCATCGATATTGCCAGACCTTGCGGAGCAACAGAGAATTGCGCGACTCGGAAGTGATGCTTTTATTGTCCAGAATCGCGGACTCCTGCGTGCCAGCGCACAAAGCGTGAACACTTGTCCTACTCTGACCGTACTGCATGCGCAGCGCCTTGCCATCGTTTGACCAAGCCTGACTCGATATCAAACAAATCAAGCACACGACCAACATTATGGTTGATCATGTCATCAATTGTTTTAGGTCGTGCATACAGTGCTGGCATGGGCGGGGCAACAATGGCACCAATCTGGCAGGCTTTTAACAAGAGTTCACAATGCCCTGCATGAAGTGGCGTCTCCCGCGGCATCAATACCAAACGTCGGCGCTCTTTGAGTATGACATCCGCCGCGCGAGTCAACAGATTATCAGCATAAGAGTTCACGATCGCCGACAGCGTTTTCATGGAGCATGGCGCAACAATCATACCGTCTGTTCGAAATGAGCCGCTGGCAATGTTTGCAGCCAGATCCTTGACTGAGTGTACTTGATCAGCCAGTGCGATCACCGCATCAGCCTGCCAGTCCGTCTCAAGAGCTATATTCAGCCTTGCGGACGCGGTCATGACCAGATGCGTTTCAACCTGCGGGGCCGCCTTCAAGACTTCAAGCAGTCGAATGCCGTAGATGAGTCCGCTGGCGCCAGACATTCCTATAATGATTTTTTTCATACTGATGACATGATTCCTCTACCTTGACTGACAATTGTCAGACGTCACTCGGCTGATTGCCAAGCCGCCTAGCAATTTGTAACATTATGCCCCTGTCAGCTCCCCATTGCATCCCGTCAGGCATTTCGCCGATGGGTTTGATCACACAGGTTACCTCATGGCCAAACCAAATCTGTTTTACGCACAATCCGGTGGCGTAACAGCCGTTATTAATGCCAGCGCTTGCGGCGTCATCCAGACTGCTCGAACCCATGGCGATAAAATCGGAAAAGTTTACGCAGGTTTAAACGGTATTATTGGCGCACTCAGAGAAGAACTTATCGATACTAGCAAGGAGACTGCCAGCACGATCGCAGCCCTTCGCCATACCCCTGCCGGTGCATTTGGCTCATGCCGATATAAGTTAAAGAGTCTCGAGGACAATCGTGCTGAATATCAGCGCCTGATGGATGTCTTCAAAACCCACAATATTCGTTACTTCCTGTACAACGGCGGCGGTGACTCGCAGGACACCGCCAACAAGGTATCCATGTTAAGCCTCAAAGAAGGCTTTCCAATCACCTGCATCGGCATCCCCAAAACCGTCGACAACGATCTGCCCGTGACTGATAACTGCCCGGGATTTGGTTCAGTGGCAAAATATGTGGCGGTTTCCATTCGGGAAGCGGGCCTGGATGTCGCATCGATGTGCGAAAGTTCTACCAAAGTTTTTGTGATGGAGGTGATGGGCCGACACGCAGGCTGGATTGCTGGAGCCGCCGGACTGGCTGCGGAACATGAAGGCGATGCGCCACACATCATAGTATTTCCGGAAATTGCCTTTGATCAGAGTGCTTTTCTGAAAAAAGTACAGGACAGCGTCAAACGTTTTGGATATTGCGCTGTAGTGGTATCCGAGGGCGCTCACAATGAAAATGGTCAATTCCTTGCGGATGCCGGAGGCAAAGACGCGTTTGGTCATACTCAATTGGGCGGCGTTGCGCCCTTTCTTGCCAACATGATCAAACAACAGCTGGGTTATAAATACCACTGGGCGGTTGCCGACTATCTCCAGCGTGCCGCACGGCATATCGCATCGGCTACTGACGTCGAACAAGCGTATGCGATGGGTAAAGCAGCGGTTGAGTTCGCCTTGGCAGGAAAAAATGCCGTGATGCCAACCATTGTCAGAAAACCAGGCAAGACCTACCGCTGGACAGTGGGCGAGGTTGCACTATCAGATGTTGCCAATATTGAAAAACCAATGCCAAGAGACTTCATCACAGAGGATGGTTTTGGTATCACAGCAAAGGCTAGAGCCTACTTCGAGCCATTGATTTCCGGTGAAGATTACCCACCGTACAAAAATGGCCTGCCGCAATATGCCAGACTCAAACGCGTTCTAGTCAGTAAAAAACTACCCGTTTGGCGCGAATAAGTTAGCGAAACCCTTACGGCGCCAGCCGCTCAATCTGCCAAGCCTGACCGGGCTGTAAAGTATAAACAAACCGATCATGCAGGCGATTGGCACCCCCCTGCCAGAATTCGATCTGGCTGGGGCGAACCCGATAGCCGCCCCAGAATTCTGGCAACGGAATGTCCAAGTCTGCATACTTTTTTTGCAAACTCTCCAACTGTTGCGTCAACACTTCGCGCGAATTTAAAACCCTACTTTGCGGAGACGCCCATGCCGCCAACTGGCTGTCACGTGGACGGCTTTGAAAGTAAGCCCTGGACTCCTCCAAAGACACTTTTTCTGCCACACCACCGACCATAACCTGTCGCTCAATCGCAAACCAAGGGAAGTGTAAACTGACTTTTGAGTTGATGGCTATCTCTCGAGACTTGCGGCTTTCATAGTTCGTAAAAAATACAAACCCTCGTTCATCCAGGCCCTTTAGCAATACAACCCGCTGACTTACCTGACCGTCACGCGCTCCGGTTGCCAACACCATGGCGGTGGGATCAACAAGCTCAGTTGATAGGGCCTGCTGCATCCATAATTTGAATTGTTCTATCGGATCATCAATCAGCTCGTCTCGAGTCAATGTGCCTTTGCGAAAATCGCGCCGTATATCCTGCAAGTCCATCGTTTACTTCCCTTACCTGAGAAAACGCCCATATTCCCAAAATTGCTCACGTCGCGTGCCGTTGGCATAAAAGAAAGTGCCCGCGCCGTGCTTTTCGTTAGCGTAGAATGTGCCAACGTACCTCTGACCGTCAGGCCAACGGTAAGTTCCACTGCCTTGATACAAGTCGTCTACAAAATCACCTGAATAATTCTCGACGTTTTCACGCAGCCAACTTTCAGTATGTCGATTCGGCGCCCAATCTGTTATCCCAAAAAAATAAGCCCCTTGACCATGTCGCAAGTCATTGCGCCACTGACCAATGTACAAATTAGACACGCCGTTCCAGTAAGTACCTCGACCGTTTCTGACACCCAGATTCCACTCACCATCGTAATACGAGCGCCCCGTACTGCTGATCATTTGCTCAAACCGGCCAGAGCCATGAAACATACCGTCTTTAAAATTCCCCTCATAACGATCTGTACCAACACGGGTGCGCAACTCCAATATCCCAAAACCTTCAAGGCAATCACCAAACACACACGTCCGCGACACCTCCTCCGGGTTGATCATGGTTGATTGCGCCAATACCGGGCCCGTCATCAGCGTTAACAGTGTTGCCGAGAAGATGGATAAAAAAAGCTTCGTGATCTTCATTTCAATTTCTCCTGACGCAGATTTATCACGCGGACAGATTTCGCAACACTGCCAATGGGCTGGTGCTGACAACACGCCGCGTGGCATTAACACCCAAGGTTGCTATGATCAGTGTGCCCGCTAATGGGCCAACAATCCACACCCAGTAATGCGGGAAAAATTCCTGCTGAAAAACCTCAACTTGCAGGTAGTAGACACTGACCTCGGCACCCAATGTCGCGATCAATCCAGCCAGCAACCCGATAAATGCAAACTCAATCAGCAAGGATGTCATGATCAGTTTTCTGCCGGCGCCCAGCGTGCGCAATATTGCGTTCTCACGAAACCGTTCATCCAGCGTCGCATTCACGCAGGAAAGCAACACCAAGGCGCCCGCAATCAAAACCAGTACAGCAATCAGCTCTACGGCTGAACTGACTTGCGCAATAATTGTCTGGATCTGCTCAATCAACGCATCCACTTCGAGCACTACTATAGTAGGGTACGATCTCAACAAATCATTCAATAACACCTTTTGCTCACCCTGCAATAACAGCGTCGAAAGGTACGTCGAACCAATCGAATCCAGCGTTCCTGGAGAGAAAATAAAAAAGAAATTTGGCTGCATATTGTCCCAGCGTACGGTACGAAAACTGGTTACGGTGACAGTCATTTCTTGTTGACCAAGTCGAAATACCAGTTCGTCTCCTAGCTCCAGCCCAAGCCTGTTTGCATAATCAAGTTCAACCGACACTTCACCAGGACGCGCATCGGTTCCCCACCAACTCCCTGCCACCAACTCATTGTCCGGCGGTAGTTGAGCGGTATAGGTTACTTGACGATTTTCGACACGCCCCGATCGGTTGTCATCGTTTCCTTCGGCGCCTGCATCTGAGGCGTCATCTTGTGGTGATTCGGCGCTGCGCTCAGTAACGCTGCTGCTTGCATTGCTACCTTGTTCATCATTGTCCCACGGCAAAGGAGCCGTCTCGCCGTTCACGCGCAGCAATCCAGCACTCATCATCGGGTAAAACGGATTTGGCTGAAGATCATTATCTCGCAGGTAATCCTCCATATCGGCAACCTGATCACTACGAATATTCATCATGAAGTGATTGGGAGTGTTCTCCGGCAATTGCGCTTGCCAATCAGCAATCAGATCCGTTCGCAACAACCCCAGGGTTAACAGACTCATGATGGTTAACGAGAACACCAGAACTTGAAGCACACTCTGCCGGCGCCGTCTGCGCACTGCCGACATCGCCAGCATCCATGCGCTGCCTGCCCGCATACCGGCCGCAGTGCCGCTGCGCAACAAGAGGTAAGACAAGGCACTGAGCGCCACTGCAACACTGCTTACAGCCGCAACCAGAATGGCGGTAATCAACAGATCCTGGCTATACCAGATCACCAGTACCAGGCCGCCTACAATACCAAAAGCATACGGTAAAGCCGTGCTGAGCGGAGCATCAGCCAGATCCTTTCGCAAAACACGCAGGGGCGAGGTGTGCTTTAAAGCCAGCAATGGCGGCAATGCAAAAGCAAACAGACAGATGAGTGCAGTCAAGGCACCCACTACAAACGGCAATCCGGACGCCGGTGGCAAACTAATAGGAATAACTGACTGCAGTAAATTCAGAATCAGCATGTGCAGTCCCCAACCTGCAACAGATCCGACGATTACCGCTAAAAGCAAAACTGCCAACAAGATACAAAAGTAAATAATTGAAATTTGATTCGAGGTACATCCCAACGTTTTTAATATCGCAGCATAGTCAAAATGGCGCTCGCTGTATCGGCGCGCGGTCAATGCAATCGCTACACCCGCCAGTAGCACCGCAAACAGACTGCCCAGCAGCAGAAAGCTCTCACCACGATTCAAGGCTTCGCTGACCTCCGCGCTTTCATCACGCACATCACGGAGTCGGTACTGCCCGTCAAACTGGTTTCTCACCCAATTGTTGTAGTCTTCCAGCGCTGATTGCTCTCCTGCAAACAGATAGCGGTACGTTACGCGACTGCCAGGCTGAATGACATCGGTTGCCGGCACGTCGTCCATATGCATCAGCAAACGCGGCCCAGCGTTTTCCATCATGCCGCCCTGTTGACGATCAGGCTCCTGAACCAGCACTCGGCTAACGGTGAATTCAGAGTCGCCCAGAAATACAGTATCCCCAATATCGATATCAAGACTTGGCAGGACCCGCGACTCTACCCACACCTCTCCTCGCGCTGGCCCACCCTGATCAGCAACATACGCCATCCCAAAGGCTTCATCAGCAATTTGCAAGTCGCCTCTCAAGGGGTAGGCATCACTGACGGCCTTGGCAGCGATCAAGAGATTGCCTTGATCAGAAAACACCATGGATGCAAACGCGATGTACTCTGCGGTAGACAAACCGCGCTGCTCTGCTTCTGACAACAACTCTCGCGGGGGTTGTTCACGCGCACCGAGCACTCGGTCAGCAGCCAACATATTGGCCGATTCTTGTAACAGTGCGCGCTCCAGTCGATCCGTAAACAATGCGATACCGCTAACAGAGGTAACTGCCATGATCATAGCCAGCAATAACAGCCTCAGTTCACCGCCACGCCAATCGCGCCATAACAAACGTAAAGCGACGCCGATCAGGGTACGTACGCTGACGGTATTAAACGCTGAAGCTGATTGCTCAGACATGGACTGCATCTCCTGCAACAACATCTTCTGT
>DITX01000073.1:0-14041 GCA_002422225.1 Gammaproteobacteria bacterium UBA6173 | reverse complement strand
GAAGCAAATGCGCGCGCAATTGCCACCCTTTGCTGCTCGCCTCCCGAAAGCTGGTTGGGATAATGCGTCACTCGCGCCTCAAGACCCACTCGCTGCAACAGCTGCGCGGCTTTCTGCCGGGCATTGCGGTCATTTTTCAATTCGATAGGCAACATGACGTTTTCAAGTGCAGTGAGACTGGGCAGCAACTGGAAAGACTGGAAAACAAACCCCACCGATTGCCCTCGTAATCGCGCACGCTGCTCCTCATCCATGGTGCTGAGATTCTGTCCATCCAACAACATATCGCCACTGCTGGCACTGTCCAGCCCCGCCATCAGACCTAGCAGCGTTGACTTTCCCGAACCTGACGCCCCAACAATAGCAACGGTCTCAGCTGCATTAATGCTCAGATTGATATCGCTGAGAATTACAAGCTCCCCTTCACTGGTAGTAACGCGTTTGCACA
This sequence comes from Gammaproteobacteria bacterium UBA6173, assembly GCA_002422225.1. Classification (GTDB taxonomy): domain Bacteria; phylum Pseudomonadota; class Gammaproteobacteria; order Pseudomonadales; family Pseudohongiellaceae; genus Pseudohongiella. The sequence continues at coordinate 13,593 of DITX01000073.1, read as the reverse complement.
AATGCCGTGCCTCAACCATGCTTGTCATGCCGTGCTTGCTCCTGCTTGATATCGTGGGCCGGAATCCCGGAAATAAAAGATGTTACGGTTAACAGCTGTATCACACCTTGTACGTACCGGCCCAGTGGCACAGTTCACACAAAACCGGGATTGCAGTCACTTCGTATACACATTACCCTTAATCTACATTTTGTTTTCAACTTTGACAGCTGCGCCTGCTGTCTTGGTATCGCCTTAAAAGTGCATTGTATCGACTTATGATTAACAAATCTTTTCAAGAACTTGTTCGATTCCAATTGTTGCCGGCACTCACGCTGGTGCTGATACTGTTTATTGTCCCCTCTACCTCAGCCCGGGAACCAGCCGATTCGGTCATCCTAGTGTGGGGCGACAGCCTGAGCGCCAGCTACCGCATGGAAGAGCAGCAGGGTTGGGTGGCGTTACTGCAAGAAAAACTCAACACTGAAGGCAAACACCATTGGCGGGTAGTCAACGGCAGTGTCAGCGGCGAAACAACTGCCGGAGGGCTGGCGCGGCTGCCGGCGATGTTAAGCAGTACGCAGCCGGATATTGTTATTCTCGAACTGGGAGGAAACGATGGTTTGCGTGGTTTGCCGGTACCCACCATCCGGCAAAATCTTGCAGAAATGATCGAACTCAGTCAACGCAGCGGCGCTCAGGTGCTCTTGGCCGGCATACAGATTCCACCCAACTATGGGCCACGATATACCGGTCCGTTTTATGCGCAGTACACTGAATTAGCTGAACAATATGGCCTTGAGCTGATTCCGTTTCTACTGGTTGGAATCGCTGAAAACGCAGCACTGATGCAGGATGATGGTATTCATCCAACGCCTGAGGCCCAGCCCATGATTGTGGGAACTGTCTGGCCTGCCTTGATAACGTTAATGGAGGCAGATCGATAAATTGGCAGTTTCTATGAGCTGGGTGCAGGTCGACTGTCAGAAATCAGCAGCAACATCAGCGCGGCGGCAAGGTTACAAACAGCCATCATCAAAAATGCATTGTCATAGTTGCCAAAGTGGTCGTAGTGCGCGGCCGCCAACACGGGGCCTAACGCCGTCATGGCAAAAGTGAATGGTAACGCTGTAGCGCGCACAGACCCGAGATAACGACGCCCAAAGTAGCTGGCCCAGATGACTTCCTGCAAAGGGATCAATCCCCCCCAGCCAAGACCCATCAAAAGAAATGCCGAATAGACCAGCACATTATTCTGTACCTGCACTGCAAGCACAATGATGATCAGAGAAAAGCCGGTAATGCTAGCGCCAATCGCAGCAAGGGGCCTGGCGCTGTATCGGTCGATCAACATCCCCCAGAAAGGCTTGCTGATAAATGCCGGCATGGAGGTCAACGAAATCATTGAGGCAGCCAGCAGACGCGGATACCCTGCATCTGTCATAAACGGCACGGTCTGCAACAGCATGACCGTGATAGAAATCTGAAACAGCCCAAAGGCCAGCACCAGGGCATAGAATCGCCCGGTGCGCATGGCCTGCCGGCGTGTCATGGAGCTGGCGTAGTCCAGTCTGGCTCGATCACCCATTTCAGAGGCCATTTGCTCGGCTGAATGACCATCGGGATTCATATTGTAATCTTCAGGGCTTCGGCGAATCACCAGCGCTGCAGGCGCAATCAACAGCGCGGCACCGATGCCCAGCACATGCCATGCCACGCGCCAGCCAAGTGTATCAACCAGCCAGGTAGTGATTGGGGGCAATAGTACACCGCTTAAAGACACCCCCATTGCCGCCAGAGCAACCGCACGACCACGATAATTTACAAACCACTTACCCAAGGTTACGTTAACCACCAGGTTGCCAATCATGGCCGCACCGATGGTGACAATAAAACCATTTACCACAATCCAATGTGTCAGGGTTTGCACGCTACCGAGGGTATATACAGACGTTGAAAGAATGGCCATGCCCACTAGAATGAAGGGCCGTCCACCATATCGATCCACACCGGCTCCGATAAAAAAGCCCGTAAATGCAGCCACGATTTGGCCAATCGAACGTGCAGATGTAAATTCAGCGCGCGTCCAGCCGAATTCCTCGGTCATCGGGATGGTGAACGGACCGATGACATAGTTCTGCAGCCCGATTGAGGCAAACTGAGTTACAAATGCTGCAAGGATGATCCAGTAACCGTAAAAAATTTTCCGATCAGCTGACATGCTCATCACCAGCGAAATCGCCCGTAATCGCCAGATACAACGCCAGCACGTCATCCATCCCCATTTCCAGAGACTCAACGATCAAAGCATGGCCAATCGACACTTCAATAATATTGCCGATTCCCAGAAACGTTGAAAGATTCTTCAGGTTGAGGTCATGCCCGGCATTAACACCAACACCCACCAATGTTGCTGCAGCAGCGGTTTGTTGGTACCGAGACAAGACCTGTGTGCATTGCTCAAAATCACCTCCCGCAAATACGCGAGCATACTCTTCTGTGTATAACTCGATGCGGTCGGCACCCACTCGCTTGACTGACTCAATTTGTGTAGGGTCCGGATCAAGAAACAAACTGCTGCGCACGCCCCATTCGCGCAATTGCGCAATCACAGCTGCCAATTGCGCTTCATGCGCTCTCACATCCCAGCCGTGGTCAGACGTCAACTGACCTGGTTCATCAGGCACAAGTGTGCACTGCGCAGGTCGCAAGGTTTTTATCAACTCAAGAAACTCAGCAGAGGGGTACCCCTCAATATTAAATTCAACATCGGGATAATCGCCGAGCAAGGTCGACAACTCAAAAGCATCGTGACGGGTTATGTGTCGTTCGTCCGGGCGCGGGTGAATGGTTATACCACGCACTCCCTGCGCCAATATTCGGCGTACAAACACCAACAAATCCGGAAAATTGGTGCCACGGGAATTACGCAGCAATGCGATTTTGTTCACATTCACACTTAACAGTGTCATATTTTTTCCTGAAGAAAATCAGAGACGATGCGGTAAAACGTGTCCGGCTTTTCGGCATGCAGCCAATGTCCGGTCTGTGTAATGGTTTTTAATATGGCGCGAGGAAACAACCGCAATACTTCGTCCCTGTGCGACGGCAAAATGTAGTCTGATCTCTCGCCTTTAACAAATAACACTCGCCCCTGATAAGGCGCATCCGCAATGGGAGCCGCCCTGAGTTGGCTGTACGATGCCTTCAGCACGGGCAAATTGATGCGCCAGGCAAAATCACCCGATGTCTGCCTGACCAGGTTACTCAGCAAAAACTGGCGCACCACTTCATCCTCAACAAAGTGCGCCAGTTGTTTGTCAGCATCATTGCGGCTGGCAATTGATGACAGATTCAAGGCAGACAAGCCTGCAAAAATCTCATCATGCTCACCGCGCTCGCCACCGTACAAAACCGGCGCAACATCGGCAATGACCAGTCGATTGATACGCTCAGGAGCCATCAAAGCAAATTGCATCGCCACCTTGCCGCCCATCGAGTGACCAAGAATATGCGCACGCTCAATGTGATGGTCAACCATGAACTCCAGAATGTCATGCGCCATCACGGAATAATTCATGTCGTCGCTATGCGGTGAAGCACCATGATTCCGCATATCCAGTGAGTAAACAGAAAAGTGTTCTGACAACTTTTTGCTGTGCCACGTCCAATTCTGCAGGCTGCCAAAAAGCCCATGCAAAATAAGCAAAGGCTCTCCAGTCGCTGAATACTGTTTAAAATTGAGTTTCATCAACGGCCACGCCAGATTTAACTGCTCAAATTGGAGCTTATCCACTTAATGACATCATCATGATGGGTTTTGGTTTTGACATCATCCATGACAAATTGCAAAGTGCCTTCAGCATCGATGATAAAAGTCTGGCGCAGAACGCCCATATACTCACGACCCATGAATTTTTTTAATCCCCACGAGCCATAGCTTTCGGCGACGGCATGATCAACATCCGACAACAATGTAAAGTTGAGCGATTCTTTCTCGATGAATTTCTGCAACTTATTGACCGGGTCTGGACTGACACCCAGAACCACAATACCCAACTTGTCCAACTCCGACTTACTGTCTCGCAGACTGCAGGCCTGCACAGTACACCCGGGCGTCATCGCTTTGGGATAGAAGTAGAGCACTACAATTTTACCTTTCAGATTTTCTAACGAGACGATGTTGCCGTCTTGGTCTGACAATGAAAACAAAGGGGCACTTTTCCCGATTGAAGGTAATGACATGACTGGACTCCTGTGTGACAGCGCGCATTATAGTAAGTGTTCCACGTACTTTATATGGTTTAGGTAACTTGAACCGGTTTTTCTGACACAACTTGCAGGCAAACAGTGCTGTAGTAATAATGGCTTCACCCGTCATTGTAATGTCCTTGGAGAAACTTTTGTGAAGTCGCCATTCAAGTCAATTGTGGTGCTTACCGGGGCAGGCATTTCGGCTGAGTCAGGCATACCAACATTCCGAGCCGCTGATGGCTTATGGGAGAGCCATCGCATTGAAGACGTTGCCACGCCACAAGGCTTTGAAAAAAATCCGATACTTGTTCATGAGTTTTACAATCAACGACGACGCCACCTACTACATCCGGATGTTAAACCAAACGCTGCTCATACAGCTCTCGCCAAGCTCGAGCATGAATTAGATTCGCTCCTGGACACACACTTTATGCTGATCACGCAGAACATAGACAATCTGCATGAACGTGCCGGCAGCCGCAAACTGGTTCATATGCATGGAGAACTGCTCAAAATGCGTTGCCGTGAGTCTGGGTTGATTTTTGAGATCAGGCAGGATCTGTCATTGGATCACATTTGTCGATGCTGTCGTCAGCCCGGCAATTTACGACCACATGTCGTGTGGTTTGGAGAAATGCCGCTGGCCATGACTCAGATAGAGCACGCTTTGATAAATTGCGATTTATTTATCGCTATCGGAACGTCTGGCAACGTATATCCCGCCTCTGGATTTAACCAAATGGCCAAACGTTACGGCGCAAAAACCCTAGAACTGAATCTGGAAGCAACCGGCTCAACTTTTGATGAGCACCGCTATGGACTGGCAAGTCACTCTGTACCAAGCTTAGTAAATGAAATTCTTAAGAAATTTTGACGAATCTCAGCAATCAATGACAATTATCCTTAAATAGCGCTCGTTCGAGATTGACTGGGCTAAAGCATCCCTAGTATTCTCGCGAGCGTGCATAAGGGTAGTGCCGGAGGTCAGGAACCGGTAACAACGTAAAATTTTCTATAACTCAGGCGCATTGTGAGCCCGCTGTGTGACAACTGCATGTCATCAACGGCACGGTTGCATGAGAATTTTGTTTTGTTGCGCGCTTTAATCACCTACTGTACTGCACCTTATAGATGCGATAACCATTTAGAGATGTAAACTATAAAAAAGTTCCCTTAAGGAGGGTACGTGGATGTATAGACATTCCAGCTTGGCAAAAGCAGTTCGACTGGCCATCATCGGCGGAAGCGCAGGCGCAGCCGGCATGGCAGTTTCAATGCCTACGTTTGCGCAAAACACGCCTGAAATCGAGGAAGTAATCGTTACGGGCTCGCTGATTGCACGTCGTGACGCCATCGCAGAGAGCCCGATTCTGACAGTTGACCAGGGCGCGCTCCTGGAAAGCGGTTACACCACTATCGAGCAGTACCTGAACACACTGCCGCAAGTTACTCCTAACCTGAGTTCACAGTCCAACAACCCCAGCGGCGGCGGCCGTGCAGTAATTGACTTGCGTGGACTGGGTTCGGGTCGCAACCTGGTTCTGATGGATGGCCGTCGCGCAATGGGATCAACCAGTGCCGGCACTGTTGACATCAACACAATCCCGTCAGCGTTGATTGAACGCGTTGAAATTATCACCGGTGGTGCCGGCGCGACTTATGGCCCAGATGCGGTGTCAGGCGTTGTCAACTTCATTATGAAGAAAGACTTCGAAGGCATGGCCATCAATACCCAGTACCGTGAAACTGCTGAAGGCGACGGTGTTGAATGGGGTGCAGATATCACCTTGGGCGGCACATTTATGGAAGGCCGCGGCAGCGCGGTGTTCAACGGCAGCTACTTCAATCGTGACGCTATCTACAAAGGCGCTCGTGCTTTTTCTGCTCAAGCGAGCGGCACAACATCTATATTCCCGGGCGGCTCTTGGACCCCAGGTGCAGCTGCACCTAGCCAAGCGGCAGTAGATGCGCTATTTGGACCAAATACTTGTAATGCAAACGGAGGCTCGGCAGGTTTCGGATTTAACCCCGACGGCTCGCTGTTCTGTACTGGTGTCTCAGGCAACTCTGCTCGCAACGCAGCTGGTTACACCGGACCTGACAGCGACATCGCTACCGCATTCTACCCAGACGTCTTCTCTTACAACTTTGAGCCGGCCAACATTTTGGTACTGCCAATGGAACGCTGGAATATGTACTCCAGCTTCGAAGTAGACATCAATGAACACTTCCAGCCCTATGGTCGGTTTACGTTCACAAACTACAACGCGCTGCAGGAACTGGCACCAACACCAGCGGGCGGAACAACTGGCTTCACAGTGCCGGTAACCAACCCCTTCCTGACACCGCAGATCAAAACTCTGCTCGCGTCACGCGCCAACCCGACTGCACCCTTTGCTTTCTCCAAGCGCTTCAATTCGCTGGGTGGACGTACAGGCTTTAACACCCACGACGTTATGCAGGTTACTACCGGTACCCGCGGTTTGATCACCGGTTCATGGAACTATGACGTTTACGCCAGCTACGGCCGGTCCACCAACAATGAAATTCAAGGTGGTAACGTCCGTCGTGACCGCACCCAAGCGTTGTTGGATGCGGCTGACGGTGGCGCTTCATTGTGCGCTGGCGGTCTGAATATGTTTGGCGCCGCAGCAATCAGCAGCGCTTGCCAGGCATACATCAGCCTGGAAGCCAAAAACCTGACCACCATTGAACAGGAGATCGTGGAAGGTACCGTGTCCGGCAACCTGTTTGAAGTACCTGCAGGTATGGTACAGGTGGCTATGGGTGTTGGCGCGCGCAGCCTGAGTTACGATTTCAAACCAGATGGCGGACTACAGCCTGGCTTGGTCGCAGGATTTAACCAGCAACTGCCCGTCAGCGGCGAACTGGAATTCAAGGACATCTTTGGCGAAATCGTTGTTCCATTGTTGAATGATCTGCCTATGGTTGACTCTCTGTCATTCACCGGTGGTTACCGTGTAACAGACAGTAAGCGTTCAGGCTCAGATGACACTTGGAAGGCAACACTGGACTGGAACATCAATGACATGGTGCGTGCGCGTGGTGGTTATCAACACGCTGTTCGTACACCAAGCATCTCGGAACTGTTCGCTCCACAGCTGAACAACTTCCCAACATTCACCAACCAAGATCCTTGCAACACAACTGGCACCTTGGCAGCAACTTACCGCAATGGCCCGAATGGCGCCCAGGTAACCGCGCTGTGTAACGCTCAGTCTGTCGTGGCAGGCCAGGCAACCTACTTCCAGCCAAGCAGCCAAGCCACAGGTATCACTGGCGGCAACCCGAACCTGATGCCCGAAACAGCTGATTCCTACACCTTGGGTGCGGTCATCGGCGGCTTCGAGCACAGCTTGCTGGAACGCAGCACGTTCACTGTGGATTACTGGTCAATTGAATTGGAGGATGTAATCAGCTCAGTAGCGGCCACAACCATTGTTCAGCGCTGCTTCAACCGAGACAATGCTAACCCCACTTACAGCCCGAACAACGAGTGGTGCCAGCTGTTTACCCGTGAACCCACCAACGGTGGTGTTATCGATCTGAAACAACTGTCACGCAACCAGTCGTTCACCAACACCAGCGGTGTTGACTTCAGTGGAAACATTGGTTTCGATCTGAGCAATAATTGGGGCTCCATTGACCTGTCAATAGTATCAACCTGGGTAGAAAAGTATGAATCCCAGACAACAATCGTTGACCCGATCAATGATTTTGCAGGCACAATCGGATCAGGCACGGGCAGTGCAACTCCAGAATGGCGCCACACAATTACGCCAACTTGGATGCGTGGCCCTGCGCAAGCCCAGATCACCGCTCGTTACATCGACGAAATGGTTCACTCTAACACCGTTACTGGTGGCTCACCGACTGCCAACACAGGCACCAAAGCGACTTGGTACTATGACCTGACTGGCCGATACGAAATCATGGAAGGCGTCACCATTCGTGGTGGGGTTAACAACGTGACCGACCAACAGCCTCGTCTGTACAGCCCGAACGTACAGTCCAACACTGATCCGTCAATGTTCGACGTACTGGGTCGTCGTTATTTCGTAGGTTTCGACGTACGCTTCTGATCACTGAGTCAGGATTAACCTGACCAGCAATCAAAAAAAGGGTGGTGCAATTAATTCTGCACCACCCTTTTTATTTACATCAAATCCTGACTGACAACTCGTCAGTTCAGCAGACAATTCAGCTCATCAGGAAAATATGGTCGCCCTTTTTCACTGACGGCCGTAGTGATAATCAAGGCCTTCAACATTGTCTTTTGACTGTTTGCATGGATAATTTGCTGCCGGAATCCAAGACGCAGAGCGGAAATTCTAATCGGCTGCACAGTCACATCAAAACAATCGCCGCTGCGCAAGGACAACACGTAATCCAACTCTGCTCGCACCACCACAACAATAATGCCACGCCGGGTCAAGTCAGCAAATTCCAAACCCTTGTGTTTCAGAAACTCATGCCGCGCATGCTCCAGGTAGTTTTGATAAACGGAATTATTCACCACACCTTGCATGTCGCACTCATAATCACGCACGCTCAATCGGCTAGTAAAGATTTTATCAGTCATTTTTCACCCCAATCTGCCAGATGTCATCAGGCTGGAGACCACTATCCAGCAATGCTTGTCTAAATGGTTCCAGCTGAGCCTCAAAATTTTTGTGAGCAAACAGAGCGCGTGTGTGCACGCCCTCTCTGACCTGATTGGCACTGGCCGATAATACCGGCCCTTTTTTAAGTGTTAAATCCATTACCTTGCCCGACCAGGCCAGATCGCAGTAGGCGAAAATCTTTTGCGTTACTTTATCAGGATGCTGTAATAGGTCTTCGTAAGCTACATGGCAAACTCGCCTAGGATACAAGCGCTCCCAAGCACTCATCAGGTTTTGGTACAAAGTATAAAAATGGGCGATGTCCGATACTGAATACGACCATGGTGCAGCTGCTGCAAACTGATGCTTAAACACCCCTAAACAGGCATCCATAGGATGTTTGTAAACATGAATAATACGAGCATTGGGAAACGCCTGCAGAATGATGCCGATAAACAGAAAGTTAATCGGATTTTTATCAGAATACCGTCCACCAGCACAACGGGAGTGAACGCGCTGAGTGTAGGCATTAGCAATGTCGGCGGGCACAAGTCTTTTACTGGATTCCCGATCCAGTTTGAAGGGCAAGGGCACTGGATCAAGACCTATGGCTTGCTGAACCAAAACTTCCAGATCACGCAACTCTCCCAGCGCCGTAACCTGGACCGAGTTAGTGATCAATTGTTCTACCAAGGTAGAGCCACTGCGAGGCAAACCCACAATGAATATCGGGCTATCGGTTGCAGCAGACGCAGTTGCACCCAAGAAGGTCTCAGCTTGATACAACAATGCGGTGGCCAATTCATCCCAACGGCCCGATTGATTCGCCTGATTCTTGTGTTTGATTTGATTTGCATTTTCCCACGACTCAAACGCCGCATTGTAGTAACCACTGCGCTGCTGCAACTGCCCAAGCACTTGCCAGAAATAAACCTTGTCCGAGTCATGAAGTTGTTTATTGCCAAGCAATTGCATTAATTGTTTTTGATCAACTGCGGACAAATCAAGATCCGCAAGTGACCACCAGGCACGCCCATAACCGGGATGCTCCCTGATCAGTTCTTTGAACGCAGATACTGCGTCGTCCCTTACTCCCAGCACAGACAGCGCCACCCCTCGCATATATCGCGCATGTAAATGCCCTGGATGCACCTCCAATACCCTATCAAAACAAGACAGTGCCAATTGCCACTCATCAATTGAGACGGCAGCAGCGCCCATCATCTCATCAACCCAGGTCGCCCTGTTATCCTGTCGAAGATGTTGCTGCAGCAAGGTGTGTATCACACTGTGATCCGCGAATGGAACCAGCGTGCGCGCATACTGCGCACAAACAAAACCATCACCAGGCTCAAGCTCATAAGCGCTTTTTGCGCACGCTCTAGCAGCTGTGAATTGCCCCTGTTGACGATAAGCTTCACTTAAAGATAAGCAGGCGTGTACGCTGGCAGGCTGCTCTTTTCGCAACTGCTCTCCCAACGCGATTGCCTGCCGCAACTGTCTGTTGGCAATCAACTGGTCAAGCATCTCCAAACGTCTTTGCAACATAACTCCTGTATCCATGCAGGGCACTATCGGTTTTCAATCACTACACTATAACTGAATAAATCACAGCACCAAGCCCGTGATTTCCTGATAAACGAGATGACCACTCAAAAAAAAGGGTGAAACTTACGCCTCACCCCTTTATACCTTTCAGTGCGACCAGAATCAGAAGCTGAAGGTGACTTTGCCGTAGTAGTAACGACCACGAGTTTCGTACGTGCGTGGGTCGGTGTTGTCGTTAAAACCAGAGTACGCATAAGGCGGCTGACGGTCTGTGATGTTGTCCACACCCAGAGTCAAGCGCGTTTTGTAGGCCTCAAAGTTATAAGAACCTTGCAGGTTATGGATCAACTGCTTGTCAACCGTGCGCTCTTCATCGCCTACGTTGAACCACTTGATCAACGGCTCAGTGACTTTGCCAATATAACGTGCTGTGTAGTTCGCAGCCCAGTTACCCTGACTCCAGTCTGTGGTGAAGTTCCAGCGCCACTCAGGGAAGTTACCATCATGACCGTCTTCGAATCGACCCGCGTGAGGAATCACTGTGCCGTCAGCGAGACGCTTGTCGTAATTGATCAGGTGAATTGCATCAATACCAAAGTCGAACATACCAAATGCGGTGTTATCCAGGCTGTAACGCGCTGACAGATCCACACCAGAGGCTTCGTTACCACCCACGTTGATGTTCAGGTTGGTGATCATTTTTACATCACCAACGGTTGCACCACTGCCGGCAGCCCAACGCTCTACCAAGTTGCAGTACTGACCAGACTGCTGACAGCTGTCCAGAATCAACTGTGGCCCAAGACTAGAGATTGCACCGTCAATTTCTGTTTCCCAGTAGTCAACAGTGACGGACAGTCCTGACAGGAAACCTGGCTCATACACAAAACCAGCAGTTAAAATATCCGCTTGTTCTGGCTGCAACGCGGCGCTGCCACCGTACAAAGTTGGCAATTGGGTCAAACCAGCGTTGTCATATCCACCGGTTGGCACGCCGTCTGCGACACAGAAAGAAGTCGCATTGGCAGCACATGGGTCAGAAACTTGTGGGTAAGAGGTGAATTGGCCCGCATACAACTCTGGAACTGACGGTGCGCGGAATGCTTCCGACACAGTCGTACGCAAGGTCAGCTCTTCTGTCAGCGCCCAACGAATGCCTGCTTTGGAATTGGTGGTGCTGCCGAAGGTGTTGTAATCCGAGTAACGTGATGCCACGCTCAACTCGAGATTGTTCAAAATTGGCACTGCAAATTCCACATAGGCTTCGTCTACATCATATCCACCGCGCGTGGCCAATGAAGAACCCGCCGTTGAAACACCCAACAATTGCAATGAATCAGGCTGAGAGAAGCCATTTACTTTGCGGCGCTCAAGACCTACGGCCATGCCCAACTCACCTGCTGGTAGATCCATAATTGGACCGGCAGCGTTAAACGTGAGACCTGACATGTCATTGCCACCCTGTGTCATAGACACATAGTTGCCGCTGATGTATTGCAGCATCTCTGGGGTTATTGCCGTGGATGTGCCTGGCTGACCAAAAATGTTCAATGGCACACAACCATTGATAATGCCGGCAGCGGTTCCATCTGTACTGCACGACAGATTGCCACTGGCGTCCATAAAGGTCGGACCCACAGCTTCAGCAACACGCTCCAGCTGGAAATAACCGATATCAGTCACGCTGGCATCGTTCTCACCATAGAACGCTGATAAGTCCCAGTACCAGGTACCAATATCACCTGTCAATCCAAGGGTGATCTGGTGAGTGTTAGTTTCGTGCACTTGATCACGACCGCCCGTCTCTTCCATACGACGACGCCAGTCAGTCAAGGTCATGGTTGCACCAGTGACACTGTGCTTAGGGCCTTGCGTGATGTTGTAGTGGTTAAGAGGTGAGTATGGCGCAGCAACACCAAAAAACGCCAACGGTGCCAATGGCTCAGGTGCAATCAGACGCTGAGATGCACGGTGAGTAAACATCACTTCACCATTGAACTCTACGTTTTTCAACGCGCCCATATCACCCAGTTCGTAGTTACCAAACGCACTGAAGCCCCAACGCTCGTTTGGCGTCTGGGTATAGTTCGCTGGCGCGTAGTTGTACGGATCATCCACGCCACTGTACGGGCGCCAGTTACCATATTCTGGACCGCGCGTATAGGGAACGCCATCACCGCCCACCGATGCCGGACTGACGTGACGACCCCACGGGGTTGCAGACGAACCACCAATCGCTTGACCGGTTGGATCCCAGTAGGGATGGAAGTTGATTTCAGCTTCAGAATATTTGCGATCGCCCGCCCATATTGGTTTCTGTTCAGTGTAGTAACCTGACACCACAAAGTTGCCACGCTCACCGGCAGTACCCAGGTTAAAGTCGACGGTGCTTTGATCGCCATCCTTTTCACTGGTCTGGCCTGAGGTGATATTCACCTGGGCACCAGAATAATCCTGACGGGTAATGATGTTGACCACACCAGCGACCGCATCGGAACCGTACACCGCAGAGGCGCCGTCTTTGAGAATTTCAACACGCTCGATCATGGCTGGCGGGATGTTATTCAAGTCGACCACAGAGTCCGCACCCAGACCAGACGCCACTACGCGGCGACCATTGATCAACACCAGCGTTCTGGCAGAACCCAGACCACGAAGCGAGAAGTTGACCGAGCCTGAACCACCATTGTTGACGCCGGTGTTAACGGCAGCGCCCGCTGAATAAGGCATGCGCTGAAGAATATCACCAAGGCTAACCTGGCTTTGTGTGTCTATCATGCTGCGGTCGATCACGCTGACCGGGTTAAAACCTTCAAGATCCGCACGACGAATACGTGAACCGGTAACAACAACTTCTTCCAGTGTTTCAGCGGCTTGTTGTGCGTATGTGACAGATGGCAGCGCTGCAAATGCTCCCAATCCCATTAAACTTGCGATCGCAAGCGAGAGTTTTTTTGATTTCATAGTAGTCCCCTACAAGTAGTGTTTGAGCTTCCTGACTCGTACTCTTATTTCCATTCGACATATTGATATGACAACGTGACGAATATATGCCTCGGCGTTCTCGTCCTTCGCCGCGATCTTCGCGTCGAGGGCGTGGTCGACGGCGCTGTCGATGCGGCTGATGAAGAAGCTCGCGACGCTCGCCACCTTCGAGACGTCGCCGCCCTTCGCTTTGAAGGCCTCG
>DITX01000176.1 GCA_002422225.1 Gammaproteobacteria bacterium UBA6173 | reverse complement strand
CCCATTCTCAATAATTTTTCGACCAAAATCATACGCGGTGACCGGGTAGGTTTTATTGGCGCCAACGGCAGTGGCAAAACTACGTTGTTGCGTATTTTGCTGGGTGAAATCCAACCGGATTCAGGCGAGGTCAAGCTCGGCACCAACCTTGAGATTTTGTATTTTGACCAGCTGCGCAACAAGCTGGACCCTGAACAGACTGTCATCGACTTCTTATCCGAAGGTCGCGAATTCATTGAAATTAATGGCAAAAATAAACACGTCATCAGTTACTTGCAGGAGTTTTTGTTCCTGCCCAGACGTACCCGCCAACCCATCAAATCACTGTCAGGAGGCGAGCAAAACCGCTTGATCCTAGCCAAGTTGTTCAGCAAACCTGCCAACCTGATTGTGCTGGACGAACCAACTAATGATCTGGACATGGAAACTTTGGAGTTGCTCGAAGAGTTACTGCTGGAATTCAGCGGCACACTGCTGATTGTCAGCCACGACCGAAAGTTTCTCGATAACGTGATTACCCAGTGTATTGTGTTTGAGGCTCCAGGCGTTGTTAAAGAATATGTGGGCGGTTACGAGGACTGGCTGCGACAAGGCGGCAAAATGCTGTCCTTTGAAGACGAAGATGTTATCAGCAAACCTGCAGCCGCTATCGCTGCCAAGGCTACAAACACGAGTGCGGCAGTCGCTCCAGCCGTTGCCGCCAGCGCGCAAACAATTCCCAATAAAGCGCCTAAACATAGCCAAAAGGTCCAGCGCGAGCTTGATCAGATCACCAAACAGATTGAAAAACTGGAATCAGAGATCAGCAGTGTGGAAACTTTGATGGCAGCGCCAGGCTTTTACGAACAAGACCCAAAGCTTGTACAAAACGCACTTCAAAAACTGGGAGACTTACAAACAAAACTTGAGGATCATTTTGCGCGTTGGGAGGCGCTGGAAAGCGCTTGAGGCCTTATTGCCGGCCTCAGGTTGAAGCCATTCCGGCCGCATGGTCGGCGAGCTCAACGCGATTTCGGCCGCCCTCTTTTCCACGATACAAGGCCTCATCAGCCTGTCGGATCAAGTCTTCGGCGTGGGGCAATGTGATCAAAGGGTCTGCTGCTGGCAAGGAAGCTACGCCTATCGTAACACTGACTTTGGCACTACCTGCCACCGGATCAAGCTCGTTGATGGCCTGACGCAACTTTTCTGCGACGCCGATGGTTTCCTGCCCATCGGCATTGATGAGAACAATCAAAAACTCCTCCCCACCATAACGCGACACAATGTCTTCAGCCCGGGTGTGCTTTCGCAAACAACGCGCCACTTTGATCAGACACTCATCACCTGCCGCATGACCATAATTGTCATTAAATTGTTTAAAAAAATCGACATCCAGCATCAAGACAGATAAGGGACTGCCTGAGCGCTTGCTACGTTGTAACTCCTCGTCAAGGCGGATTTTTAGCCCACGTCGGTTTAAAAGCCCGGTGAGATGATCGATCCCAGCCAGTTTGTCCAACAACTCGGATTGTTCATCATAGACCTTACGGAAATAGACACCAAAGTAACTGCCGATAAATACACCCAACATTAGCCACACAGCACGAACGCGGGTTTTATCCTCCATAAATGGAAATCCGGTCAAATCCGGTATCAGCTCTCCGTACATGTTCATGAAGAATATCAACACTATCTGGACCACACAGACGGTCCAGGTCAGCCGTACACTACCAAGTAGCGCAGCCATCATAGGGATGAGTGTCATAAAGTAAACGTACTGGCTGTTGACGCCGCCGGTACTTAAATACAATGGGATAGTGCAGAACAAACATAGAAATAACACTAACGCAGATTCAGCCCCTGGGTAACGCTTGGAGCGGATGATCAAATAAATGGCTAACGACAACAGGACATTGACAACACCCAACCATATCAACACGTCAGGCAAGTACTGGACAAACAAGCGGCCGACCGCCCCAACGCTGAACAAAATCAGCATAGCCCAGCTGAATCTGAGCGTTGTGCGATGCCGATAATCCGCATCCAGACCCGTCATATTATTTTTTCCGCCAAGTCTGCTGTTTGGGTCGGAACCATAAGCAGTTCCAGCCACACAGTCAACTAAGCCTGGCGGATGGTCTGGCTTATTCCAGTACTACGGCGGTTCCATACACCAGAATCTCTGCTGCACCCGTCATTATGTAGCTGGTTGAAAATCGCACGTCAAGCACCGCATTCGCGCCCATGGCTTTTGCTTCTGCCATCATTCTATCCAGCGCCTGCTCACGAGACTCAGCCATCATTTTGGTGTAGTCCTCAATCTCGCCACCTATCAACATCTTGAGTGAGGCCATAATGTCGCGTCCCACGTGTCTGGCACGGATAGTGTTACCCCGCGCCAGCCCCAAAGTCCTTGAAACACTCTTTCCTGCAACTGACGAAGAAGGGCTGATGATCATCGCTGAATATCCTTGTAACGTTCTTGTTTATGAAGGAACAACTTTTCTCTGATTACCGATATCAATAAGATGGCAAGTCCTGTCCAGAAGCTGATACCCGCCGCTTTGATCCACAACGGAATATCCGGACTGAGTATCCACTCTTTAGCGATCTCCCAGCTGCCGTATATAAGCAGTACCAAGGCGCCCAATGACATCAGCATCCAGCCCAGACCACGTTCAAGTCGCGGGTAAACACCTTGCCAGTACTGATCCCATTTTTCTGGCGGCAGATCGTCCGGACGGTGTTGAGCCGTCAGTATCTTGAGAGCCTTCATTTGCTCGAACTCCCTGAGCAAAACCGGATCTGACTGTACCCAGAGCGCCAACTCCGCAAATGTCCACCTGACTTGTTGCCGTGTCTGTTCCCTGATGCGCAGGTTTTCCGGGGAACATCTGGTTGATACCTCTTCAATGTCAAAACTGTGTTCCACATTCGAGTCTGTCAGCAAGGATTCTTGCGCCTGCGATAGACTTGACTCAGGATGACTCTTTTTGCTGCGCAGCAGATTGAGCGCCAAGCGCTTCAAAATGGTGTAGTACCATGGGTAATACGCCGGGCGTTTTAGTTGCTCAACCACCACAGCCTGAATGCATCTCGGTCTCGTCTGATGCAGCGCTGCAAGATCCCCCGATCAATAGTCAGTTCAATATTCATAGGTTCGTCGTCACCTGCCAGCGTGATTTTCACAACCCTCCCCTGATGTTACACCGCCAACTGAATTTTATTCGTGGTGCCCGGGGATTCGTTCGGCGCACCTGTCGCCAGGCACGCCTTTCGACAGGTACTATGAGCCTCACTGGAACACGCGTTAAACTGAAACCGGCCAGCGCACGTACAAGAACAAATAAAATCAAAGTGAATACCAGCATCTGGGAGACGCCATGAGCCAATCAGGTACAGCAGACAATAACAATACCAAAAAGATAAACCATGGCCGTATGGTCTTGGTCATCCTCATCACCCTTGCAGCGGCAGCTGGTATCGCGCTGGCAGGCAGTCAAAATGGCGCAGTAACTGAACTGGGAGGCTTGAGCGTGCCAGTGCTGGTGTTATGCGCGGGCGTGTCTTTTGCCATCAATTGGCTGATTTTTTTGCCTTCATGGCTGGCGCAGACTGAGCACTATTTTGATTTGACCGGTAGCTTGTGTTTTGTCACCCTGGCCCTGGTGGCACTGAACCTGTCGCCCAATCAGGATTTGCGGGCTATTGTGTTGACCTTGCTGATTTGTATCTGGGCCACCCGACTGGGCAGCTTTTTGTTTTTACGAGTCAGAAAAGACGGCTCCGACGGCCGCTTTGATGCCATCAAACCAATATTCACCCGATTCCTGGTCACCTGGAGCATTCAGGCCTTGTGGGTTTTTGTAAGCAGTGCCGCCGCGCTGACCGCCATTACCAGCACGCAAAGAGCTCCCCTTGAAACTGTTGCGTATATCGGTATCTGCCTGTGGGCGATTGGTTTTCTCATCGAAATTATCGCCGACAGACAAAAGCGTAGCTTCAGAGCGGTGCCCGCCAACGACGGCAAATTTATTACGAGTGGTTTGTGGGCATGGTCACGGCATCCGAACTATTTTGGCGAAATTCTACTTTGGGTAGGCGTGGCCATGGTCGCTGCACCGGTGCTCAGCGGCTGGCAACTGATCAGTCTGATTTCACCGCTCTTTGTAATATTGCTGTTGACCCGTGTCAGCGGAATACCTTTGCTGGAAGCGCGATCTGACAAGCGCTGGGGCGCTGAGCCCACCTATCAGCTCTACAAACAGAACACACCGATACTGGTCCCGCGACCGCCGAAACACTAACGGGTTTGAAGGAGAGGATTTCCCTCTCCCTCGCTCATTTTTTATCGTGGAATATATTGTGGTTGGATCAGATGCTTTGGATCAGCATCCGCACGCGGCACCAATTTTTGCGGTCTGGCGTATTGATTGTCCGTGCCGTATAAGTTGCCATCGGCATCAACTGCAAACGAATGCATCTCCAGCCAGGCCCCTGGACCATCCGGGGGCAGCAACCAGGTGTAAACATGGTTGCCCTGCAGATCAAACTGGATGACCTTGGTTGGGCGTATATCAGTGACCCAGGCATATTCATCACTCACAATAATGTCGAGTGGAAAATTGGGGCCTAACCAGCGCGCCCTGAATTCGAATTCAGGAACAGCACCGGCGACACCACGATTGACATGTTCAAACACCTGCACATTCAATGCATCACGGTCGACCACGTACAGCATATTATCCGGGCCTAGCGCCATGCCATGAACACTCAGGAACTGACCAGGCTGATCCCCACGCGTACCAAATTCAGAGACATATTCACCTTCACTGTTAAGCACAACAACCCGGGCATTTTCCAGACCATCGGCTACCAGCACATGTCCATCGGGCAGAAACACGACGTCTTGGGGTTTGCCAAAATGTGTGCGGTCAGATGCTGAAACGTTTTTCTCGCCAAGTGTTTTGAGCAACTCTTTGCCGTCTTGGGAAAAAATATAGATGACGTGCCCCGTCTCTTCGACTACCCAGACTTTACGTTCCGGATCATAGGGGCTGACGCGTAAACGATGCGGCCCGGGGCCATCGGTGCCTGCCCACAGGTGATCCCACTGATCCCACACTTCCTGAAGCTCGCCATCACTGTTAATAACATACAACAGGTTCTGCCAGGTACGGCCACGACCTTGAATGACGTTCCAGCCCATAGATCCGGCATAATTGGTGTATTCGGGCGGCAGCGGATCGGGCAATTGGGTTTCGCCACGCTGCACAATCAGGATGCGGTTTTTGGACTCAACGTGAATGCCGGAGTTACCACCCCAAGTGTACCCTTGCTGAGCAAAGGGCTGCATCCAGTCAACAACGATGTCGTAGGGCATGGGACCGGTGGGATCAAGCGTCTGGGTATTGCCGACTTGTGCAATGGCGTTTGGCGACGAAGCAAAACAGATGGCAGCTAACAGCAGTGAACGGGCAGGCTGACAAACACGGGACAGATGAAAACCGGATAGACGCATTACTTGCTACCTTTGGGTTTGGAGGAGCACAACAAGTACAGCGACTATCTCCCCTTGTTATTATGTGTTACCAGCCTAGCACAAGCAGCTAAAAACCCAATAGCCCATTTTTCCCGTCCTGTGCCTGCCAGTTGATTACTCGACTGCACGCTCAATCGCCCGCTTGAATGCCGGCCGCGCAATATTTTTTTCAAGGTACGACAGCAAGATTGGATAGTCATTCAATACGCCTATGCGTTTTGCGAGCGACACCACATAGGTCATGCCAATATCTGCGCCACTGAAATGCTCGCCCAGAATAAATGGCTTGTCCGACAACTGCTGACCGATGTAGTCCAGATGTAATTTGATTTCGGCACTTGAAAATGCATCGAGTGCGGCGTGCGGCTGACTGTTTCGCAGCAGCAACATTTTGATCAGCAATGGCAAAAATACAGACCCTTCGGGATAGTGTAGCCATTGCGTAAATGTTGCCCAGGTTTTGTAAAACGGACATTATCATCAAGGGTCATCGGGATATTGATTATGGACACAAGATTAACCTGGCCACTGATAAACACGGCTTGATTACTCAGTTAATGATTGAAAAGGGTAATCCTTGTGATACAGAACGCTTTATGCCATTAATTAAATCGCACCAAGCGCTCTATGGTTGCGTGCCCGAAACGACGATTGCTGATGGCGGCTATGCGAGCCAGGCGAACATTGCTAAAGGCAAGATTCTGGGCATCAAGCGGGTTGGGTTCCACAAGAAGAAAGGGATTGCGCTGAGCGCCATGGGTCTTAAGGAGAAGACTCTGAAGAGACTCAGGGGCTTTCGAGCGGGCATTTAAGGTAACATCTCGGCATTGAAAAGAGCCTTTGGTGCGGGTAAGGCGCTCTCGAAAGGGGAGGATGGTTTTATGTCCTTTGTCTGGGCGTCGGTGATCAGCTACTGGCTGTCTGCTCAGGGTCAGGCGAGGGGTTAGCTCTGGCTGTGGTTCGTTGCATCTACGTCGATGGCTTCCGTGTAAGTACTGGGCTTTGGCAGTATTGGATACCTTACCCGCCATAAACGCCTCATATGCGATTTCTGTTCGTCAGGCCAGTGTTTTGCTTTCCGCTTTCTTCAGATTCCACCTCGCAGTGGACACTCTTGCGGTTCAGCTAGTGATTCCCCTTACCGGGCTCACAGAGGACTTGCACCACCAAGTCATCCGGCCACCACCACGTGTACCGGAACAGCGCCCGTCACGGCGCTACGCGCCATGCCTGGCGCACCAAAAAAAAGCAGGCCATAAAGGCCTGCTCAAAGTCACTCTTGCCACAAGTTTCACAACACTACTTCAAGGAGTTACTTCCAACACAGTTATACACAAACACTCGCTACTACTACAAACTACTGACAGAACTTAAAACCACCTTGCTTCGCTGCTCTGCTTTACCCTGACGAATCCATTCCTGCACCCATGGGTTGGCGAGAATGGTATCTGCGTATTTTTGTGCGGGGCCACTGAGTTCCGCCCCATATGCGCAAAATGCTATGGCCATCGGCGCATACATACAATCAGCAATAGAGAATCGGCCAAACAGGTACTCGCCGCCGGCACCGTGTTTTCGGCGGCAGCAGCTCCAGATCGCGTCGATACGCGCGATTTCGTCGGCAATCGCGTCTGTCACTGACAACTTGACGGACGCGTGGCAGTTCATCGGCCAATCGCGCTTAAGATTCGGGAACTCCGCGTGTACTTCAGCGCATATGGAGCGTGCGGTCGCGCGTTTACGAGGGCTGCTGGGCCAGCCTTTACCATCCAGCAAGGCTTCCGATATGTATTCGCAAATCGCAATGGAGTCCCATACGGTGGTATCGCGATGCTGAAATGCCGGCACTTTCAGCGAGGGCGATAAAGGCCCCAGCTTCTCGGCAGTATTGCCTTGATAAAGTGCTACATTAACCTCCTCAAACGGGATTTCGAAGTTTTTTAACAATAACCAAGGTCTCAGTGACCAAGATGAAAAATTCTTGTCTCCAATTACCAGTCTGGTAGTGCTCATCAGTGCAGGCTCCAAGCAAAAAATATCCGGCGATTGCTGTTGTTCTCTGGGGATTAGACAGGAGATTTCTTGCGTTGGCAGGCATAAACAAGGGCATTATGCTGAGCAAATATGTCAGAATAATGGCATGTGGTTATGCGAGGCTTCGACCACTTTGTGGTCCGCATAAATGCGGTATAGTCAGCGCCCTGAGGGTATTTTGGGGAAGGTGTAAGATGGCTCGACGAATTGCGATTGTTGAAGACGAGGCAGCAATACGTGAGAACTACGCAGATGTGTTGCGTAAACAAGGCTATGAGGTCCAGACATTCGCCAACAGGCGCGATGCCATGCGCGCATTTGACTTGCGATTGCCTAATCTGGCGATCATCGATATTGGTCTGGAAAACGAGATCGACGGCGGATTCGCACTTTGCCAGAGCCTGAGATCGATGTCAGAAACCTTGCCGATCATTTTCCTGACTGCGCGAGACAACGACTTTGACACGGTCAGCGGCCTGCGCATGGGCGCGGATGACTATCTGACAAAAGATATCAGCCTGCCGCATTTGTCGGCGCGCATTGCCGCGTTGTTTCGTCGTCAGGATGCGTTGAACCAGCCCACCTCACCGGAAAACCTGCTGCAGCGTGAAAAGCTGGTGCTGGATATTGGCAGGCTGACCATTCAGTGGGATGGGCAAGCCGTTCCACTGACTGTGACCGAGTTCTGGATGGTGCACGCGCTGGTCAAGTTTCCCGGTCATGTCAAAAGTCGCCAGGTGTTAATGCAGGAATCCAAGATTTTTGTGGATGGCAGCACAATTACCTCGCACGTTAAACGTATCCGTAAAAAGTTTATGCAAGTAGCACCGGAATTTGACTGCATAGAAACAGTCTATGGCATGGGGTATCGCTGGAATACACAAATGATTGGTGGTGGTGACGTTGCCGTCGATGGAACCAGCGATGGAGATGGAGGCGATTAGCAGCGGGTGCTTGGAACATGACTAAAGCCCTTAAACACCCATTTGGCATTCGCTTCAAACTGGTATTTTTGTCCAGTTTTCTGCTTGTTATCCCTTGGTTGGGGTACAGCTATATTCTGGAAATGGAAGACTATTTGCGACGTGGCCAGGAACAGGTCGTGTTGGGCACTGCTCGCGCTTTGGCGACTGCGCTGAATGAGCGTCCTGAGCTTTTTGACGAGGGCACGTTTGGTCCCGCGCGGCGTAGTGAAAATCTGTACGTCTATCCGATCTATTATGCATTGGGTCTTGATGACAATACCCTGACAGACTGGGGCGATTATCAACGCTATGAATTGTCCTATGGCCGGGCAAACACTATCGCTACACCCTTGAATCCCCAAAGTGAGTTTTCTCGTTACTACCACAACGACGAGTCACTTAACTTCAAGCTGCTGGTGGGTGAGCACAATCGCTTTTTATATGCCTACATGAATGTTGTAGACGATAATGTTGTTTACCGTTCGCCTGACAGTCTGAGCATTCACCGCAGTGATTTTGTGCAGATTTCCATGAGCGGCCCTGATGGCGAGCTCAAACGTTATGTTGTGTCACCCCGTGGTCCGGAATTCATTTATGCCTACGAAATTGGCAGTGATTTGCGCGATATTGGTTCGCTGCGGCACGAAGAGCGCATCAGTGGTCAGTGGTATGAAAATCTGGATGGCTACACCATTGAGCTTCGCATGCCATTAACGATGCTGGGTTCCAAGCTGGGATTTGCTGTCTATGATGTAGACGACCCTGCAACCCGCAATGTAACAGCAGTTGTCGCCACCTCGAATGTCAACGATATTGAGCGACTTGGCGCTGTTCAGAGGCCTACCCCGGAAATTGACAAGATCGTCGAGGGCATGGGTTATACCGACTCTCGTATCCAGGTAGTCGACAGAACTCGTCGTGTGTTGCTGAGTGTGGGGGATATTCAGTCAGCAACCGGCTTGTCCTTAACCTCACCCCAGGACGATGAAGACCGTAACAGGTATCTGCGCATGCTCGAAGACAAGATACTTCACCCTATTTATTATCAGATACTGACCAAGCCCTCCAACGATTTTATCGATGAGTTGTATGTCGGAAGCAGGTTGGAAGGGGCACATTTGAGCTCCGCATTGGGAGGCGAAGCCCAGACTCAGTTCAGAACAATCAATGAAGATCAAACCCGAATTCTGGAAGCCGCTTACCCCATTTTTGCGGACGGCGAAATTATGGGTGCGGTTGTGGTCGACCAGAATATGAATGGCCTGAGAACCTTCCGTAATCAGGCAATGGAGACACTGTTCAATACTATTCTCGGTGTCATGTTACTGGTGGCGTTTGGTCTGTTCTTTTTTGCATCACGGATATCAACACGCATACGAGCGCTGAGGAATCAGGCAGAAAACATTATTGATGACAACGGGCGGCTCAAAAATACAATTATTGCCACAAAAAGTTCAGATGAGATTGGCGATCTTTCACGTAGCTTTTACAACATGGTGGAACGCCTGGGCCAATACACCAACTATCTCGAGAATATGTCATCGCGCTTGTCGCATGAGCTACGCACGCCTGTTACCGTAGTGCGCTCCTCCCTGGAGAACCTAGGCATGGTTTCCCAGGGCAAAGAGTCTGCTGTCTATATCCAGCGCGCTGAAGAGGGGATCAGTCGCCTGAACCTGATTCTGACTAATATGAGTGAGGCAACCCGGCTCGAGCAGATGCTGCAGACCTCAGAGAAAGAAAAAATAGATCTAGTGAAGGTCTTGGCTGGCTGTGTTGAGGGATATCGATTGGCCTATCCCGACGCCGTCATCGACGCCGATCTTGAAGGTTGTGTCATGATCAACGGTGTGCCGGAATACATCGCACAATTGATGGACAAACTCATCGCTAATGCCGTTGAATTCAGCTACTACAAAAAGCCAATTACTGTTTTCTGCCGTGCGATCAAAGATCGTGCAGTAGTGCGAGTCACCAACTACGGACCTTACCTGCCTGAAGAAATGAAGGGTCGCTTGTTTGATTCCATGATCTCGGTGCGGCCACAGGAAAAGCAGCGCGAGCCACACTTAGGCATGGGCCTGCATATAGCGCGCTTAGTGGCTGAATTCCATCAGGGACAAATACGGGCGGACAACATCAAAGAGTATGAAGGCGTGGCGATTACGCTGGTCATTCCTTTGCTGGAATAACGGGGCCTGGGTTTAACGTGAAGGGGTGTCAGGGGGCGGAGAATATTTCCGAAGGAAATGTGCCCCGACCCCTTTGTTCCATTTACTCGCTGTCAGTGGCAATCAGCTCACTCTGTTCACGCGGTACATAATAGTCTGGCGCATTTTCTTTTACCACCGGCGAATATTCTGCCCAGGCGTGGCAGGTGTTCAGGACAAAAGGTTTGCCAGCATGATGGCGACTGTCGGAGTCGGCTTTGCGACGACGGTGGTTCTGCAAGGGTCGTATGGTCTGAATGGCGACCGTCGCCATGGGGTATAACAACTCAGTGAGGTGTGTGCAGCCTTTTAAGCCGCCGAGTCGACTGCGGATCATATTGCGCCAGCCTGGCCCCATGGTAACCCCGATCAACTTTTTATAGTCAATCGCGATGTCCGGGCAGATTGCAAACGGACTGTTGTCGGTGGCGGCTTCGATATCCTCAATCACAAACTTGTCATTGATGGTCACGCGCAGCAACATCTCGTGCAAGGCGACGCCGGGCTCTATAGTGCCCCGCCAGTTATTGCTGAAGGCATAAGTTTTTGTATCAATCAGATGGGCCTCGATATCAAAACGACCATCCTCACGTTCAAAGCCTTCAAAATTGACTTTGCGTGTGTGGATATGTTCCCGTGCTACGGGGTTGGGTATAGGCATGGGTTGCTCCTCCGCTTGAGGCGCGGGATTATACCCTAGGCCACTCAAAAACCGACTTAAAGATTTTATGCAGATTCACTCAGAAGTACTCAAAGCTGATCAGTACGGTACGGGTTTGGTTGTTGTCATCGCGTAGGTTGCTGATGCCATTAAAGTTTTTGAGTCGTTTAGAGTCCTTGTCATAACCAATGTATATCGGGTCGACAAACCAGCCAACGGCGCGCAACATGCCGGCGGGCCGGGCCACAAAGCAGTAGATATCTGCATTATCAACATCGCAGAATCCGTGATCAGTTTTAGTCAGGCTGATTCTCACCGTGTCCAGTCGCGAGGGGACCAGCATGGCCGCACCAACGGATGTCCCGGCAATCAATGACTGCCAATGCTTGCGTACAAACGGATCAAAACCTGCATCCACAACTACGGTTTCGCGGTACGTCAGCAGTTCTTCCCGATAGCGTTCACTGTCATGTGCCTGAAAGCCCACTTTGATCATCGCTGACCGCGCATCGTCCAAAAACTCCGTGTTAATTCTTGCGGAATTGCGGTAGTCGACATGTTGTATTTCTGGGGCAGTCAGTGACCGAGAGTAATCAATAGTCTTTTCGGCAAACACGCTGCCATCCGGTCGGCGGTATTGAACACGAGTAGTCAGGTCCAGATCGGGATTTTCGGCAAAATGATACTCTCGGTAAAGCACGTCTGATTTGTCGGGTGTCCATGCCGTACCAATGGCCCACAAGTTAGCTTCGTCGTTAGCGCTGTAACTACTCTGCCAGAGCAGTCCGGCGACGATCAGTAAGCAATATTGAATCGTTCGAGGTCGGTTCATTTTGGAATTCTCGCGTGCAATGCCTGTATACGGTGTTGAGGTTTTGCCATGACAATCTGTGCGGTGTGGATGACACGTTCCATAAATCCGCCTTGGCAATATGCCAGATAGTAGTCCCACATTCTGATAAAATCAGGCCCAAAGCCTTGCGCCTGAATATCCTTGAGCTTGCTCAGGAAAGTTCTTCGCCAGCGCTCGAGCGTCATCGCATAATCGCGCGTGATGTCTTCCAGCCCTACAATCTGCAGATCAGTGTTTTTGGCAACATGTGCTGCGATGACACTGTTGCTGGGCAGGCAGCCGCCCGGGAAAATATAACGCTGGATAAAATCAACCGTGCGTTTAGCTGATTCGTAGCGTTGATCTGAAATCGTGATGGCCTGTATCAGCATCAGGCCATCCGGTTTCAAGAGTGACGAGCATTTTTCAAAGTAGTTGGCAAAGTATTCATGCCCGACGGCCTCAATCATTTCAATAGAAACCAGTTTATCGTATTTGCCTGTGAGTTCGCGGTAGTCTTTCAAAAGTAGTTCTACCTGATTTTCAAGACCTTCTGCTTTGACACGTTCGCTGGCGTGTTTAAATTGCTCTTGTGAAATGGTAGTGGTGGTCACTTTACAGCCGAAATGTCTGGCAGCATGAATTGCCATGGAACCCCAACCTGTGCCGATTTCAATCAAATGGTCACTTGGTTTGAGTTGTAGGCGTTTACAGATATGGTTTAGTTTGTTAATTGATGCTTCATGTAATGACTGCTGTTCGTCACGAAAAATAGCAGAAGAATACATCATGGTAGGGTCAAGAAAAGCAGCAAAAAACTCATTACTCAAATCGTAGTGTGCGGAAATATTTTTACGTGATCCGGCAATCGTATTGCGATTACGAAGATGCATGATCTTGTCCATAAATCTGGCAATCGCTGCCTTTCCGCCATCCAATGCATCCAATATGCTCATGTTAATGACCATGATGCGCACCAGGGTCACCAGATCCGGCGTATGCCAGTGTTGCAGCATGTAGGACTCCCCTCCGCCGATACTGCCGTTAAAGGCGACGGCAGGATAAAAAGCCGGATGCGACACAATCACGTGCGCCGTCAGGGCCTCTGTGTTTGTTTCTCCAAAGCTGTGCACGGTGGTGCCTTCATCAATCACAATTCTTCCTGAGCTGATCTGTGATAATTTTCTGAATAGCAGGTGTCTTGCGATGCGTTGAATGCGCGTCGTGTGGCTCATAAAGTTTTGGACAGGTGAGCGTTGATCAACGTCTAAAGCCTGTTGTCGCGCAGCTGTTTGAACTGCGCCAGTTTGACGGTTACCAGGAGATTTCATAATGGCTTATCTCTTTGTGTTATCGCAGGTGGAACATGAGCGGTGTGCGCCACAAAAGGCACTTTTTTGAAAAATAATTTTAAAGCTTGCCAGTAGATGGCAACCAACACTTGAACGGTCATCAGTGGAAACAGCAAGAGCATGCGCCTCAGGTTGCCGGGCGTAAGAGCCTGCTTTTGCAACGACAGGCTGGCATTAAAAACTTGACGATCGGTCTGCCAGTTCTGGAGATTCAGATTCAACCGCTGGTCAGGTGAGGAGCTGCGCCAACGATAGGTCATGTCCATAGGCATAAAAGGTGACACGTGCATTTGCTTTTCAAAGCTGAAAACTCCGCCGGAGCTACTACCGCAGGGGATGACGTAATGCGTACTCTCACCCCAGGGGGTATTGGTTACCTCTGCAACTACAAAACGCAATGCTCCGTCTTTTCCAAACACGTAGTAGCAGGTAATTGGGTTAATCAAATACCCAAAGTAACGCAAGTTGCTGAGCACGCACACAGCGCCTTCCGGGCGTTCGCCGCTCGATGCCTGCACGCAGTCCAGCACCGCCTGTTTTAAGTCAGGGGTCTCAGGATTGAGAAAGTCTTTGCGGCGGAACCATGCTATGGCTGGATTGCGCGCAGACCAGCACCACGAGTTATCAAACACGGTTCTCAATTCATCCAGATCGAGGTACATCATAAACACGCGGTATCTGAAGTGATGCAGTACCGGGTGTAAGCGTCTATGCCTCACTATGCCAGTGTAGATGGCGCTGTTCATTCCGCTGTTCTCCTCTTGGCGGCATTATCAGTTCTGCGTTGTTTGCTGATCTGTCGGTACCAGATGCCATTAAACAGTTGTGCCAATCGCAATACCCAGGTCAACCGGTTCGGGAAATTGTATTCCAGAGGCCGTTTTTTGAGTGCTGAGGCAATTCGCAGTGCTGCGTTTTCTGCCTCCATTTCAAACGGCATTGGGAAGTCGTTGGCGGCGGTCATCGGCGTGGTGACAAAGCCTGGGTTAATCACAGTCACATCCATCAGACCGCTGTAATCGGTGCGAACTGAATGCAATAGGTAGCGGGCTGCCGCTTTGGAAGCGCCGTAAGCCTCCGCGCGAGGAAATCCGATAAATGCCGCTAGGCTGCAGACACCCGCGAGGTGCGGTTTAGTGCTGGCTGCTTTCAGCAACGGAAGGGCGGCATTGATTGAATGAATAAAACCAAAAAAGTTGGTATCCATAACGCGTCGGAAAAGTGTTGGATCAAGATAGCCCTTCTTTATGTACTCGCAGGTGCCAGCGTTCAATATCGCCAGATCCAGATGAGGAACAATTGATCGCAGCGCCTCGCTGGTGCTGTTAACGGACTCGGCATCTGTCACGTCAAAGGGCAGGCAACTGATCTGGCCCGGTAGTGATGCCCCAGCATCACGTACCTCGTGGAGTTTGTCCAAGGTGCGGCCACTGATCACCACATGCGCACCTTGTGCAGCGTAATGCAGAGCCAGAGCACGCCCAATCCCGGACCCTGCGCCGGTTATCCAGACATTGTGACTGCTGTATTCATTGCTACTCATGTCATACCCAGATGGCGGAGAGGCAAACAACTATGCGCTTAGCCGATTATTAATGTAGCGGATCACAGATCCAAGTACCGGCACATGCTGATAAAGCATGGCGCCGAGATCAAAGAAGTCTTCATGGTAATAAATGCGGTCAGTAAACCGAATCAGCGTAACCCCTCGTACTTCTACGGGATTTCCGCTGTTGAGGCTGGTATGGCTAAAAGTCATCTGCCAGACGATGGTTGCCGTATGTTCACCAATCTGCTCCTCCAGGTAGTCAAATTTTATGTATTTGGTGCTGGCATACAGGCTACGCAAGTAATTTTTTACAGCCAGGCGACCATGCAGAGCGTGTGCCGGGTCCCGAAATTCCACGTCCTGAGTGTAAACGCGCTGAATGTTTTCAAGCGATGCGACGCTGGGATTGCGGTAGAAGTTCTTGAAGTCGTTCAGTAAAGCGGTTCGCAAATTATCGCTGACTGAATTCATGTCGGTGGCCATTTATTTAAACTCTGAGGGGTAAGCGTGTGCTGGTTAGGATTAGATACGGCAGCTGCAATCAGGTGGATCAAAACACGCGCTTGCAAGAAGGGTGATCCGAGTCATGAGCGCTTGCGTAGAAGAGTGGTCTACGCTAAAAATGATGGCATCTGTAGACGCGCTAACCGGAATCCACGTGGATAACAAAGACGATATGGACAGTGTAGCAACACAATTGACACGAAGTTCTGTGCCCGACGTATGGGCTGAAAATGTGCGTCTGGTCGCGGTCAAGCGCGACAGGGCGGCATTTCAATTGCTGTACAAGCACTTTACCCCCCTAATCAGAGCTTTTTTGCTCAAGAGTATGGGGTCAGGGGCAAATCGGGCTGAGGCCGAAGAAATTACGCAAGAAGTGTTAATCAAGGTGTGGAACAAAGCTGCATCTTTTAACCCGGCCAAAGCCAGCGTCAATACATGGATATTCACGATTGCGCGAAACACGCGTATCGATTTTATCCGGCGCAATGACCGCAACAACCGTGAGATTGATATCGAAGATATCTGGCATGAGGCTGAATCGCCTGAGCCCCTGGTCGACATGCAGCAGCGTCGTGCTGAACAAGTCATCAAGCAAGCGATGGCAACTTTGCCGGAAGAGCAGGTGCAGGTGCTCTACAAGGCATTTATGGAAGGCAAGTCGCACAATGAAGTTGCAGAGGAATTGGGCTTACCGCTTGGTACTGTCAAATCCCGGATCCGATTGGCACTGAATAAAATGCAGATACTGATAGACCGATAGTATTCCGACAACAAGGCTTAAGCAGCTTATTTAATTTTTCAGGTAATAAAATGGTCTCTTTTCACCCGGACTCAAAATTTTTGACAGATTTCGCCGCAGGCAGTCTGGCAATGTCAGAAGCAGTATGTGTTGCTGCGCATCTTGAATTTTGTGGCAAATGCCGCGCTCACGTGCAACAACTCAGTGACGTTGCTGCCCAGATGATGGCAAGGTTAGAACCGATTGCTGATGAGCAAGATGGCTTTGAAAGTCTGATGCAGCGTATCGATTCAGCTGAGCCTGCAGCCCTCCAGGAAAGTATGGTCCGAGCAGGCAGGCCTGCGCTCGCTTCCTCCGGAATTCCACGGGTTGTTGAAAAACTCGCCGGCGGCAATCTGCAAGACCTGAACTGGATCAAGCTGGGAGGTTCGCTGCGAATCGCGCCCATGGATGTTGGTTGCAAGCGTCGCCAGACTGCTATTTATGACATCAAGGCCGGGCGACCGATGCCTGAGCATGAGCATCGCGGCGAAGAGATTACCGTGTTGTTGAAGGGCAGTTTCTCGGATGCTGACGGTAAGTATGTGCGCGGTGATTTTGTTGTACGTCATGCTGGTGAGCGGCACCAGCCAACGGCGACGCTGGATACGGATTGTATCTGTCTGGTGAGTCTGGAGCGGCCGGTGAAGCCGAGTTCTTTGTGGTATCGGTTGATGGAGCCTTTTGTGCAATATCGTTTGTCGTGGTTTAGTCACTGATTTTTTTACCTCTGGTGAGCACGGCGGTAACCGGGGCACTCCTCGGAACGACGCCTTCGGCGTCTTTATTGTTCCTCGC
>DITX01000006.1 GCA_002422225.1 Gammaproteobacteria bacterium UBA6173 | reverse complement strand
TGCAGTCGTTCTGTCATACCGCGGCATACCCAAAACCCGTTGATATTGAAACGCAGCACACTTTGCCTGACTTTATCCAGACCCGTGGCGGCGTTGCGCTGCGTCCAGGCGATGGCATCATCCACAGCTGGCNNACACCGTGGGCACCGGCGGCGACTCCCACACCCGCTTCCCGATCGGCATTTCGTTCCCGGCAGGTTCCGGTCTGGTGGCATTTGCGGCCGCCACTGGCGTGATGCCTCTGGATATGCCTGAGTCTGTGCTGGTACGTTTTAAAGGTGAAATGCAGCCTGGTATCACCTTGCGCGATCTGGTGAATGCCATTCCCTATGCCGCCATTCAATCCGGCGATCTGACGGTTGAAAAGAAAGGCAAAAAGAATATTTTCTCAGGTCGTATCCTTGAGATCGAAGGTCTGCCCAATCTGAAAGTGGAGCAGGCGTTTGAATTATCCGACGCCTCTGCAGAGCGTTCTGCGGCGGGTTGTACTATTCGTCTGGACCAAGCACCCATTATTGAGTACTTCAAGTCCAACATCGCCCTGCTGCGTTGGATGATCAGTGAAGGTTACGGCGATGCCCGCACGCTGGAACGTCGCGCCCGTGCGATGGAAGCCTGGCTGGACAATCCTGAACTGTTGCAACCCGATGCCGATGCCGAGTATTACAAAATCATCGAAATTGATCTTGCCGAGATCAAAGAGCCGCTGCTGGCATGCCCGAACGATCCAGACGACATCAAACCGCTGTCTGCCGTGCAAGGCACCAAAATTGACGAAGTATTTATTGGCTCCTGCATGACCAATATCGGCCACTTCCGTGCTGCCAGCGAAGTACTGAAACAAACGAAAGGGAATATCCCGACTCGCTTGTGGATTTCTCCGCCAACTAAAATGGATCAACATCAGCTCACTGAAGAAGGTATTTACAGCGTGTTTGGGGTTGCCGGCGCCCGCACCGAGATGCCGGGCTGCTCACTGTGTATGGGTAACCAAGCACGCGTCGCGGCTAACTCAACGGTGGTGTCTACCTCAACGCGCAACTTCCCCAATCGTTTGGGTGATGGTGCCAATGTGTTCCTGGCCTCATCCGAGTTGGCGGCAGTAGCATCAGCCTTGGGTCGTATTCCGACGATGGATGAATACATGGGTTATATGGGCATGGTGGATACCATGTCAGACAAAATCTATCGTTATCTGAACTTCAACGAAATCAAATCGTACATGGATGCGGCAACACGTCAAAAGGCGATTCCGGTCACCAATATTGTTGAGCTTGCGTAACGACGTCTCCCTTTTCGAAGCTGGTTTTTTTCGCTTCGATCGACGGGCCGGAAGCGGAGAAAAGTTTGTCGGACGACGCCTTTGGCGTCTGATTGTCCGAAAACTATTCTCCGCTTCCGGCCCTTTTTCTTTGTGACGTCAGGTGAAGCAGCTGCGATTGGAGTGACAGGAGCTGTCTAACTATTTTAGCCGCATGAGCCGGCAGCACCCCGCTAACCTCGAAACTTAGCGGTCTTGCTCTACAAAGTATTCTCTCAATCGACCAAGTTCCTCTGTAGTCCACCCAGCTGGCTCCGTCAACGCCACCCACGAATCCAGATAATGCTCCGCCGCATACGCGTGCCCATAACCGCGCGGTGATACCCCGCTCGCCATATCAGCTGCCAACTGCAGCATAGTCACCACAGGAAACCAGCGAAGATCCGGTGTTACATCAGGTCCACGTATACCTTGCATCCAAGCCGGCTCGCGGTAAAAAGCTTGTGGGTCAAAAAAGGTGATTGGATCACTGGCATACTGCAAAAATGCAATGCGAAATGCTCCCCATTGACTGTCCGATAGCGATAAACCTCCTGATTGATTCGCAAATCTGACAACCTCACCTTTTCTGAATCTGGGTAGCCATGCGGGGGATTCTGCGTCTCGCATTTGCGTGACCGAGCGCCAGGTCTCACTTCGGAAAGGTGGCCCGCTCCACAACGCGCCCTGAAAAGGATCTTCGATGATGTCGTAAAAATCGAAGGACAAATCTGAATTCAGCGCGCCCAAGCTTAAACCCAACAAATAGAGGACTGGGCGGCTTTCAGCTGACAAGCCTGACCAATACCCGTACACCGTTTGAAACATGGCACGCGCGGTCTCGACGCCGTAGTCTGCTTCGGACAGAATCGCAAGTGGGCTGGACAAATAGGAATACTGAGCGGCAACACTGGCAGTGTTGCCGCCATACAAATACTCAAGCGGATCAATACTGGCAGGATCAACCCATCCCGTGCCGGTCGGTGTAATCAGTACCAGCACAGCCCGACTGAAGGCATCCACACGGATCAATTCTGCAAGTGCAAGATCAGCGCGCTGTTGCGGTGTCTCTGCCGAGTTCAAACCCACATAAACGCGCACAGGCTCCATGGACTGTGATGCTATTTGACGTGGAGCAAACTGCGCAATCTGCTGCTGACTTGGCGCCAGACTGATAAACCGCCGACCTTGCCTGCCAAGCTGCTCCCAGGAAATCAGTGATGCTGCACTCCCTGTCATCGTGCTCGCCAGAGGCGGTTCAAACTCTGGTTCAATTAAGGCGTCTATGCGCTGATAGGAACGGTCTGCCGCCTGTAAAGCCAGCGTAAAAAACACACCATCGATAATGGACCAGAATAACAGTAGAGCGATTAACAACCCGGCCAGATGTGAGACACGGGCCGGCACAAGGTGCTGCATTTTTTTTGATAAAAACAAAAATGTCCGGTGAAACAGTCTGGATAACCACAACAGTAGCAAAAACAACGTGATCGCAATCAGCCCGATGACACTCAACTGAATGCCGGTGATTTCCTCCATTCCCATCAGCTTGCGTACAGTATTCTGCCAACCACTTGCTTGCCACAAAAATACAATGGCTACAAAAACAAACAGTACCGCCACCGCAAACTGAACCTGGCGCTGCAGTCGATATTTTGCCAATGGCAAATCAAAATAGACCCAGATCCAATAACAAAGAACACCTGCCCCATACCCTGCACTTAGCGATAGGCCTGAAATCAGACCTTGAATATAGTCCGGACGCGGCAATAAAGAAGGCGTTAGCGAGATTGCAAAAAACAAGGTCCCCAGCAATAAGCCTGTTGCATGAAAATGGCGATCGAGGCGGCGGGTCAACAAGCGCCCCGTCCGCCAGAGTCTCATTTCAACATTTTTTCCGTGATGGATACTGCGGTTCAGCACACAATTCAACCTGCAAAAAGACATGGCTCATGCAGCAGTCTCGGTTATGCCCCCTGCCACTGTCAATCAAAGGGTGTTACCGCGCGGTGAGCGGATAACTCAATCCCGCTCAACCCAATGATCTGTGACCTGACCATCTCGCACAACAATCACCAATGTCTCCTCTTCATCACTCGACACATCAATATTAAACAGCAGGAACATCCCTATTTCTGTCTCTTTTGATCGTGTATTCCTGTAGCGCCAGACTTCGCTGCCATCATCCCTGACTGAACTTCGGTCAGGAGGACCAAATGTTTCCCGAACCCAGGTGGCTGACGTCTGCCCTGATATAAGTTGCGCACGCTCATCTTCATGCCACTGCGTCCTGCCTGCGTTTTGTTTTGAATCTACAACAAAAAGACATCCCATCAGACTCAAACAAAGTATCGATATACCCATCAACTTCCACATAATCCCTCCAAGCCTGTTCTTAAACCTGTTTTGGTTAGCTGTTTTTTTACGGCCTGCCATGCATAAGGCTGGCAGTCACTCGAATGAGTAAGCAGAAATCATGCCAAGCCAAAAGCAAAAATAAGTAATTGTTTTAAATGCATATATTCAGTGGCAAAATAAACTCTTAAAAAGTTTCCTGACAGCAATTGGCATGACTGACCAAGTAGTGGTAAAAAAACACATTCAGATACAATGCCGTTGCCACAGGTTGAATGGCAATGACGTATGCTGATGTGACTAATATACTGGCACCAGCTTTAAACAGCGCTTCACTCTCAGTAAACAGGAACAGGAACAGGATGTTGCTATGAATACATCGCGAAGAATCCGCTTGATCGCCTCAACCATACTACTCGGCGCAGTTGCGCTGACCAACTCAGGCGCTTTGTTGGCTCAAAATGAAATCATTCGTGGTGCAATTCCGCCCATGCCTGAGATTAGCTACCACCCCTCGCCGGCAGGTTACAAAGTTGAGGAATTTGCCAGCGATTTGCAGGTCGTGTGGACAATTCGCTTTTTGCCTGATGGGCGAATGTATGTCACTGAACGACCCGGCCGCGTTCGTATCATTGCAGCGGACGGCACAATGGATGCAGAACCGTGGCTGAGCATCGAAGACAAAGTCTTTTTCCAGGGCGAAAGCGGATTGACGGGACTTGCTTTGCATCCACGATACCCGGAGGTACCGTGGGTGTATGTGATGTATACCTATCTGACTGAGGCCGGGCCATTCAATCGTATCAGCCGTTTTACTGAAACTGACGGCCGTGCGGGTGAAGAAACCATCCTGCATGACGGCCTTGCCGCACAGGCACGTGGTGGCAGTCACAGCGGTGGCACCTTGCAGTTTGGACCTGATGGCATGTTATATGTTGCAACAGGCGATGCATTCGAAAGACAGCGTTCTAATGATCTGAATGATTTGTCCGGCGCGGTATTGCGCATCGACGAAAACGGCAAAGTGCCGGCTGACAACCCCTGGCCCAACAACCCGATCTGGGCACACGGTATGCGTAACCCCCACGGTCTAACCTGGCAGCCGTCAACCGGACGTATTTTTACGGGTGATCACGGCCCGACCGGAGAAGACCAGCTTATGTCACATGACAGAATAGTGATCCTAGAAGGTGGGCGGCACCATGGCTGGCCTATTATGGTAGGGGCGGCTGGTTTGCCGGATTACGTTGATCCCATCCTGACCTTTGTGCCATCATCCCCGCCCGGAGACGCCATGTTCTACACCGGTGATCTGATGCCTGAGCTAAAAAATGACCTGTTTGTCTCGGTACTGGGATTCCAGCCAATTGAGCGCCAGAACCTGATGCGTGTCCGGTTTGAAGATCCCGCTGACCCCAGCCGCCCTACCGCCATTGAACGCTGGTTTAATGATGAACAAGGCAACAGTGTTTATGGTCGCTTGCGGGCATTGGCAATCGGACCGGATGGTGCCATCTATGTGGGCACCAGTAACCACGATGGTCGGCAAATGACCGCCAGTCAGCGAGAACAACCTGACAGAATCCTGCGTATCAGCCCAGCTCAGTAAGTCCGATAGAGTACGCAGGACTCTGGCAGACTGACAATCTTCTCATCGCAATCTGCCCGCAGTGTGATAACAATCACACTGCGGGCAGATTGCCGTTTTCATTGTTTGACACCACCCATACTCAGCTGGTAAAAATTCCCACGGAAGCCGCGATAACCCAATGACGGAAAAGGAAATGGCGGTTTGTAATCCATCAAAGGAGTATCAAGCATGAAATATGTTTATGAAAACCTGTGTTTTGCGGTGTTACTGGTATTTGCTGGCAGCTCGTTTGCCAGCGAAAATCCGGTTTACTCAGACAGCGCCGCCAGATTGACCATCAACGCCGTCGACGCTGGCGATGTGCCGGGCATTTTTCAGGATGTTGTGATTGAACATGCACAGGATGACCTGTGGCGGCTGATCAGTATGCGTGAGGGAACACTGATGCCCCATATTAATACGGTAGAAGTTGTCACATCTGGCACTGTACCAGTGCAAATATTTCTCAAAATCAGTGGCGAGTTCCCCCATGGCTGTGGGCAAATAGGTGAAATCAGCCAGCGACAAACCGACAAAAAATTTGTGGTGTCCGTTTACTTCAAAAACGACCTTTGGTTGCAAAATCCATTGGAAGTCGCCTGTACGCTTGCCATCAGGCCATTTAGCCACGTCATTCCGCTACAAACCTATGGGCTTGCTGCTGGGCAATACGAGTATGTACTGAACGGAAAATTCAGTGGTGCCTTCAGCCTTGACGCTGACAATGTGCTGAGCAATTGAACCGGGATTGATCAGGCAGCAGTGCTGGCAGACCGATGTTTGCCAGCAGCGTCAGTCACTTGAGACTCTTGCTGACCACTTCAAATACATCTTTTGAGAGTTCAGGCTGCGCTGCCACACGCTCCAATTGCGCCTTCATCAACCGCTGCCTTGTCGGATTATACTTTTTCCAACGCGTCAGCGGCGTCAGCAGGCGCGAGGCAATCTGAGGATTACTCATATTCAGTGCTATCACCTGATCTGCCAGAAAGGCGTAAGCTCCCCCGCTAATGTGATGGAAATTTACTGGATTTGAGTTACAAAATGCACTGATCAACGAGCGAACCTTATTTGGGTTGCGCATATCAAAGGCTTCGTGGTGCATCAGTGCTTTGACCTGCTCTAGTGTGCCCGGCCGACTCGCAATAGCCTGCACAGTGAACCATTGGTTAACGACCAGTGACTCATGCTTCCAGCGATTATAAAAGTCCGCCAGCGCCTGGTCACGTAAAGACTCGGCCTCCGGATATCGGCTGTTCACCAATTGGCGCAAAGCCGCATCAACATCGGTCATATTTTCAGCTGTCAGATATTGCTGGTAACAGGCATCCAGCCATGTGGCATCAGCTTGGCGCATGAGGTATGACAAACAGAGATTTTTTAACGCACGTTTAGCTATGCTGCCAGCATCCGCTGCGTAAGGCCCATGACTCTGACAAAGCGTATACAACTCAGCAAACGCTGCAGCGTGAGCCGCGGCCATTGTATTGGCAACAAACTCCCGAACCTGATGGATACCATCCACATCAATTTCAGCGGAGAGTTCACTGAGATACGCTTCTGATGGCAACACCAAAAGCTGCGCCAGCATTGCCTGATCGAGCTGATTGTTGGAACGCGCATCGGAGATCGCGCTTTGCAGCACTTCGCCAAAGGCATTTACAAGCCCATCATTAACGGTCAGGGCGATGCCCTGTTGATGATTTGCCAACAACTCTTGAATCACACCGACAGAAAGCTCCTGCGCAGC
The DNA here is from genome assembly GCA_002422225.1 of Gammaproteobacteria bacterium UBA6173. Classification (GTDB taxonomy): domain Bacteria; phylum Pseudomonadota; class Gammaproteobacteria; order Pseudomonadales; family Pseudohongiellaceae; genus Pseudohongiella. The sequence goes on along the minus strand of DITX01000006.1, from coordinate 7,667 downwards.
GTTCCAGCGATTGAATCCATCAGTATCACGCGTCATCAGGAACAGCAATTCCTCGCGTGTATAGTTGAACTGCAATTTGACTGGTGCGGAGAATCCACGCAAGAGCGACGGAACAGGTTTACTGTTAATGCCAGTAAACACAAAACTTTGAATCGGTTTTGTGACATCCAGCACTCTTTCGGTGAGCACGCTTGAACCAGCCGATTCACCTTGCAACACCAGCGCGATATCCTTGCCTGCCGCATCCAGCAATCCCATACGCAATGGAATATGGAATGGGTCTTTATAAGCCTGATCCGGCGTAGGCGGACAACTTTGACGCACTAACAGTTCATAGGTCTGCGCAACGGCATCATAGTGTCCGGTAACCTGCAACTGTGGCGTGCCGGCCTGTGTATACCAGCGCCGGAACTGCGTCAGATCAACACCACTGACCTCCTCCATCGCCAACACAAAGTCCTCGGTTGTTACTGCTTGACCATCGTGACGCGCAAAATACAAATCGGAGCCTTTCCGGAAATTGTCCTGGCCAATCAGCTCGCGAATCATACGCACCACTTCAGCGCCTTTTTCATAAATGGTCAGTGTGTAAAAATTGGAAATTTCCATAAAGGAATCAGGGCGTACCGGGTGCGCCATGGGGCCAGCGTCTTCTGCAAATTGTTGGGTGCGCAGGAAACTGACATCCTCAACACGCTTCACGGTACGCGAGCCCATATCAGCTGAAAACTCTGCGTCACGATAGACGGTAAAACCTTCCTTCAAACTTAATTGAAACCAGTCACGGCAGGTCACACGATTGCCTGACCAATTGTGGAAATACTCGTGGGCAACAACGGCTTCAACCCGCTGGAACGCCTGATCCGTTGTGGTTGCCGGATTGGCCAGCACGCAGGAGGTATTAAAAATATTCAGGCCTTTGTTTTCCATGGCACCCATGTTGAAGTCGGCCGCTACCACGATCATGAAGCGGTCGAGATCAAGCTCCAGATTAAAGCGAGTTTCATCCCAGCGAAGCGCTCGAACCAGGCTTTGCATTGCCCACTCAGTGCGGTCGTAAGTTCCCGGGTCGCTGTAGATCTGCANNTTTCCATGGCGCCCATGTTGAAGTCATCAACCGCAACAATCATAAAAATATCAAGATCGTATTCACGCCCATACACCTGCTCATCCCAACGCATGGCGTTTTTCAGCGAAAGCATGGCGTGATCACATTTGTCGAGGTCTTTGTCCTCAACAAAGATGCGCAAGGTGATGTCGCGTCCTGAGCAGGTCTCAAAATGATCTTCAATAAATTTCAGATCACCGGCCACCAAAGCAAACAGGTAACAGGGTTTACGGAATGGGTCTTCCCAGGTGGCCCAGTGCCGACCATCCTCCAGATCACCACTGGCAATATTGTTACCATTCGACAACAGCACCGGGTAGCGCTGTTTTTCAGCCACAATGGTCGTCACAAATTTTGCCATGACATCTGGGCGGTCGAGGTAATAGGTAATTTTGCGAAATCCTTCCGCCTCGCACTGGGTGCAAAACATTTTCTGGGACTTATACAAGCCTTCCAAGCTGGTATTTTCCTGCGGCTTGATCAGCGTTTCACATTCCAGCACAAACCCGCTGTCGATACTGTCGCCCAATAAGGTATTCAAACCACGAATGGTCAGCGATTCGTCATCAATATCAAAATGCTGCTCAGATAAGGTCTGGTCGTTGAGCCTCACCCAGACCAGTTGCATGTCCTGGCCATCCAGGCGNNGTGTAAGCGCGAGCGCACATGTGACGCGGTTTCGCCCAACTCAAAATGCAATTCCGTCAACTCGATCACAAAAGCCGGCAGTTGATAGTCTTTTAAATAGATAGTTTTTGCTTGCGCGTCTCGCATGATAACTCTCGTATATTTTCAGATGTCGATCATTAGGGAGATAGGGTCAAATCTGACTGATTTCAACATCATATCCACTGAAGCGACGCATATTGATAACACCAGTATCAAACATCAGGTACTGGCCCTTGATCCCAAGCAACGTCCCTTCAACCAATGCAGTTTTGTCAAAATTAAACGATTCAATCTTGGCAGGATAGCCCTGAACCGGATAAACAATATTGATGGGATCTATGCCACTGAGCACGCTGATGGCATGAAACCTGAATCGTTGCACCATATCTTTGATGTCATGGTCGCAAATGGCCAGCAGATGATCGCGCTCGGCTTTAAGATCAACCACCTGATCACCTTCACGCAACATATCGCGCCAATTGGTCTTGTCAGCCACATGCTGGCGAAACATCACTTCAAGCGATCCACTTTGTAGTCTTGAACGCACCCGTATAATAGGCAAAGCCTGAATGGCACCCTGATCTATCCACCGTGTCGGGACCTGGGTGGCACGTGTGATACCCACCTTGATTCCCGAAGAATTTGCCAGGTATACAATGTGATCCTGCATGCAGAACTCTTCACCCCAGGCCGGTTCCCGGCAGGTGCCCAGTTCAAAATGACACTTTTCGGGGTGGATAATACAACTGTCGCACTGGGCCAGCGACTGGAAACAGGGATAACAATACCCCTGATTGAAACTCTTACTGCTCACACGACCACAATGCACACAGTTGATTTTGCCCGTATATCTGAGGCGCAGGCCTGTGCCCAACAAGTCATTTAACGAGGTTAGGGAATCACCTAAGGGCAGCTGATACCGAACCGGGGATTCCAATCGGGCGTGGAGTTTACGGACAGTGCCCTGCGCCAATACCTGCATTTAAAAAGTCTCTTGCTGTAATATTTCAGTTGATACCCTTGGTGAGTATCGCCTTGACCTAATGAGTCACTATTTTGAGAGGATCCACTCGCGCTGGATCATGACTGTGATCATGATCATCACACTGTGTCTTTTTTAATCCGCTGCGATCGATGTATCCGACCCGCATGTTCTCCGGCAAGTGCTGCTGCTCATAAGCAATAATGGCTTGCAGACAGTATTCCAGCTGTTCAGCACTGAGTTTTCGGCCATCTTGCCAGCGCCCAAGCTCAACGGCCGTTTTAAGATTCATATGCACTTCGGGATTCATCATGGCGAGGATATCCTCCAAAGATTCAATCTGTTTATCTGACATTTTGCCCTCCTTTTTTTAACCATATAGACAGGGCGCCCATGATCAGTCCGCATAACATGCCGGATAACAACCCGCCCAGATGCGCCGCACTGGCGATCATTGATGATGCCAGCACTTCCATTAACACTAAGGACATCAGAAACACCATGATCATGGGCAGCGGCAGGCGCAGAGACGACCCGGTTCGCAGCGTTTGCCACATCCAGATAAATCCCAGTTGCCCATAAACCACACCAGACATACCACCAAAATTTGAGGTACCAGACCAAAGGTACTGTAAGACATTAGCGCTGAATGCCATGACAATAATAATAAATATATACGACTTGATGCCCAGTACGGGTTCCATCAGGCGGCCGAAAAACCACAACCAAAGCATGTTGAATATCAGGTGAACCGGCCCAAAGTGCAGTAATGCAGGCGTGAGTGTGCGCAACCAGTCATTTACGGAATTCAGCCCACCAATCAACGCGGCAGCTGGAAACTGATTATCTGAAGCAATTTCAGGAAAAAACAAGCCTCTGACAGACATGACATCAGCGCCCATGTTGCTGATCACAGCCACTGACACACACGCAATAATCAACAGCACAGTGACGGGTGCCAGCCACAACGCGCCCAAAAGACCTTGCAAGACGGATTTAACCGGCAACAAGGCAGGCTGAGATTGTGCAGACGCGACAGGTATGCTCAATTCGCCTTGCTGCCAGCGTTTGTATGCCGACACAATCAATTCAGCTTGCACTTGATCAGGCGCCCACACCACTAATGTGCCACTTTCTTCCGTCACGTGATGTGGCAAGGCATAAGCGCGCAAAACAGCGACAAATGGCCTGAGATCCTGTTGCTCAGGTACGGTCAACGCTCTATACATCGTCCCGGACCAATCGATTGCCCCATCCCAGCTTACTGCGACAGACTTCGTAATAGTTATAGTCCAGCGGATGAATCAGCCGCAAGGGTTCCTGCTTTTTGTGGATAATGATGCTGTCACCCGGTTCCGTGTAAAAACGCACCTGTCCGTCGCAACTGACCAGCGGAGAAAAAGCCCGTTGTTTTACAATTTCAAGGCGAATGATACTGCCGGCATCCACCACAACGGGGCGACTGCTCAGCGTGTGCGGATACATCGGTACCAACACCAGGGCATTCAAGCCCGGGTGCATGATCGGGCCGCCCGCAGACATAGAATATGCGGTAGATCCGGTAGGCGTTGCCACGATCAATCCGTCAGATTGTTGCGAATTGACAAACTGATCATTGATAAATAGTTCAAACTCAATCATCTGCGCCGCAGTGCCTGGGTGAAGCACCACATCATTTAATGCCGTTCCGCCTGGGAGCCGCTGTCCATTGCGCAACACACTAAACTCCAGCATGTATCTGGCCTCTTCCCGATAGGCACCATTGAGCACTTCAGCGAGAGAGGTTTCAATTTCGCCTGGCAAGATGTCAGTAAGAAATCCAAGCCGTCCGCGATTAACCCCTAACACAGGCACATCGTGATCAACGAGCGCACGGGCAGCATTGAGCATACTGCCATCCCCACCGACAACAATCACAAGATCGCACTTTGATCCGAGTTCATGTCGATCAAACACGGGAAAGTCATCCTGTGGTACAAGTGTTGCCGTGCCTTTTTCAAGCACAATACGGACGTCGCGAGACTTTAAAAATCTGATCAGACGCTCAAGCGTTTCGACAACACCGCCATGACCGGGTCGTCCAACAAGCCCTATCTGTGTAAATTTAGCCATGCTTTGTATATCCATCCGCGGGAAGCATTTTGCCAGACACAACGCGCAACAGCGTGGTCGACCCGGGCGAGTATATCACGCGGTTTTGAATATCAGCTGTCTGTCAGGGTGCTGAACCAATGTCGACAACCAAGGGATCGGTTGTGTAAACAAGTTCGCCTGTTTCAGGTAATTGATAACCCAAAAATAATACCAGTGGGTGTCCCTGAATTTCCGGGATAGGTTGAAAGTCAGTCAAAATGCGCAAGTACTCGATGGGTTTAAGAACCAGATCTGAGCTGAATGCTTTCAGATCAACTACGCTGCCATCCCAATTAAATGTTTCACCTTGATCATTCAGCTGAATCATACCCAAACCGGCCGCACTCAAATCGGCCAGCACATGAAACTGACCACGCTTGCCGATGTGCGCAGGTTCAACATAAAACTCAGCCGTGATGTCCATGGCTTGCTCAGATTTTACCGACTGCGCAAAGCTTAGTCCTTTGTCTGTTGAAACAGACAAGGCAATACGGGCGGAACTGTCCGTACCATCAATTCTGCCCACTTTACGTCCAGGCATCATGGGCACCCGGGTCGGCATATACGATGCGATTTGATACTTCACCAGATTCATAACACGCACTGCATCGGCGCCATAGGCGGCATCTGTATGATCAACACCACAGGGCAAGGTCTCACACCGCGCGCTCGGATCAGAAAATCGTGGCGTTCTGGCTGCATTTCCAAATCGCGACGGCGTCGCCATCACTGTCACAAACTGGCTATCAACGCCATATCCAGTGGCATAAGGCAAGGTCCCCCCACCGCCGTCCTCACGGTGGGAGTGTGTAAGCCCCATATTGTGACCTAGCTCATGAGCCAATGCAGAGTTCATTGGACAATCAACAGCAACCAGTGCGTAGGCATTATCACGTTCATTAAATGACAGCATGTCCCCCATGGTTTGATATCCCCCCAAATTAGCCAGGCCACAGAGGTCAGCCTGCGCATCCAGTGGTCTGAACAACACCACCAGATCCGCCCCAAATTGTTGCCTTAGTGCCGGAACATGCCTGAATGCCGGATGCCTGTTGCTGCTCAAGTCCTCCAACTGTTTGTATATATCCGTGTTAGCGGCAGGATACTCGACACGTGCGTGATGAACGGGTCTGAGTGTGATACCCACACCGCTGTCCCGATAAATCTGGTTGGTCACACTGATCAGTTGATTGATTCTGGTGGGCGTCGACGCACCATACAGTGTTTCCGTGTCGGGTGTAAAAAGTGTCATGACATCGATAACAACATTGCCCAACCTATCGGTGGTCACGCCTGACAACAAGGACTGATTATATCGACTCAGGCCTTGTTCATTGGTATCCGCTGCCACATTGTGAACCACGTTCAGGTAGGCATCATGGCGCAAAGCCCCTGATAATACCGTGCTCCACAAGCGCATAGGCGCCAGTTTGGCCGGCATACGCACACGATAACTCAGAGTACGGCTGGCACCGGCAAGCAATTGTCCGGGCAATTCGCAACGCAAAATGGCCTGTCGAGGGACCGTATTGCTCCGCGTTTGTACGCAGGCAGGTGCGCTGATTAACGCCGTATCCTCCAGAATAAAAAAGATATCTGCACTGACACGAGACAGGCTCTGAGTGCCGGTATTTCGAAACTTTACAGTGACCTCAATCTCCGCCGACTCGCCCACAAAAACCGCAAATCGGTCAAAAGACTGGCTGATTTCCAACACTGATGAAGCCATAACACCCGTTAGTACTGGGGCTTGATCTGGCGTATTGATAGCAAAGAGGGGGCTGTCAGAGTGCCAGGACATGACAAGTGGGGAAGGTATAGGGCTAACGACTGCTCTTGAAAGTCCATCCGGGGTTATTACATCGGGCAGTACAAAATCTGACTGGATAGGCACTGAACGCGATGACTCGTCGACTTTGTACAAAAACCCCTGCACACGACCCTTATGTCGCAGGCCTTCAAATACCCAGCGCTGATCTGGCAGCATAAGGTCTGCCAGAATGCTGTGCAGGCCAATGGTAATCACAATATTCAGAGGCAAAATGTTTGAAGGCTGCCCCGGTGCCGCCACCGCGTACAAGACGCGATCACCATTAACGTAGGTATCGTCGTCGCGCACAATTGCAGTCAGCTCTAGCAAGCCGTCAGCGGTCGGCAGCGCGAGTGCAAACTGATCGCCCGCGTCCACATGATCGAGTTCAGTCGCATCAAAATCGACTGCAAGGGAGATAGCAGGCTGATGTTTTGATGTCGCAGCCATGAGCTCAACGGCAGGGTCTACCGAGTCATCTGCAAAACTGAAGGTCGTACACAGCATCAAGACCGCGACGATTATTGCCCTGCTTGCGAACAGTTGCATTTAGCGCTCGTTTAACACCCGACGAGCCAGAGGAACAGCTCGTGTTTGCAATGAATTGGCGGCCAGCATAAACCCTTGTGGGATTTTTTTCCACCCTATACGCCTTGCGCACGACCTTGCAGACCTCCGGTATGTATCACCAATATCTGCGCACCCGGTTGGTACAGCCCCAACTCGATACGCTGATGCACTGCATACATGAGTTTGCCGGTATAAACCGGATCCAACAGGATGCCATGGGTGTGCTCAAACTCCTTTATAAACTGCAGCAGCGCGGGCGGACAACGGCCATAGCCACCGCAGTGAAAGTCCGTCTCCAACGCCCAGCTATCCGCGACCATGTTTGTGCCTAAACGATCAAGCCAGCCACGGATGTCTGCGTTTAAAAAACCGGGTCTTCAGAAAAATTTGTGGGT
>DITX01000178.1:4723-19102 GCA_002422225.1 Gammaproteobacteria bacterium UBA6173 | reverse complement strand
ATCGCTAATGGTGAAGTGCTGGGTGTCACCCCTGCGCAGATTGAGTTGCTGCAAGGCGCCTACGACATCACCTTAAAACGCAGCGGATACAAAGCCTGGCAGGATGATTTGCAGGTGAGTGCCGGCGCGGACATCCGTGTGCCGGATGTCACACTTGAGGCGGCCGACGGTCTGGTGTTTATCCGGTCTATTCCCGGCAATGCTAATGTCACGATCAACGGTGAATTCCGGGGCCAGACGCCCCTCGAAGTGTCCTTGCCTCCAGGTCAGGCGCACGATGTTCGATTATTCCGCACTGGTTTTAATACCGCCGCGCGCACGGTCAGAACCACCGCAGAGCAAGGGCAGGACATTACGATTGCACTGGATCCTGTGACCAACTTGGTACGCGTCATTGCTGAGCCAGCGGATGCTGAATTGTATGTAGATGGCGAGCTGAAGGGTGTGGCCAACCAAACCCTGGAATTGATTGCCGCCACACAACGTATCGAAATTCGCAAAGAGGGGTTTGTTGCTTACGCCACCAACTTTACCTCGCGCCCAGGACTCGACCAGGAGATTCGCGTACAGCTCAAAACAGAAGAGCAGGCAAGACAGGATGCGATTCAGCCCGTCATTACCAGCGCCGGTGGCCAGACCTTGCAGTTGTTTTATCCCTATCCCTATACCATGGGCTCATCACGCCGTGAGCCGGGACGGCGTGCCAACGAGACGCTACGCGATGTGAATATGGTCAAACCGTTTTACCTGTCACTGCATCCGGTGACCAATGAACAGTTCAGACGCTTCCGTGCGGATCATGCGTCCGGCACTTTGCAAGGTACTTCGCTGGACTTGCCCAACCAGCCGGCGGTGCAAGTCACCTGGTTGGACGCAGCCCTGTATGCAAACTGGTTGAGCTCACAGGAATCTTTGACTGCGTTTTACATCATTCAAGAGGGTGCCGTCACCGGTATCAATGCCGACGCTAATGGATATCGATTGCCGACTGAAGCGGAGTGGGAGTGGGCCGCACGCGCTGATGGGCAAGGTGGTACCCGACGTTTCCCTTGGGGCGACACCTGGCCCCCCACGCCCGAACACGGGAACTTTGCTGATGAATCTACCGCCGCTTTTCTGGGGCAGTATTTACGCGGCATGAATGACCGCTATGCCGTTACCTCCAATGTAGGATTGTTTGCGCCCTCTGCACTTGGATTGTATGACATGGCGGGCAACGTTTCTGAATGGGTACATGATGTTTATGGCGCCGTGAGTGGATTAAGCAGTGTGCGTGAAACAGATCCTGTTGGCCCTGAAGAGGGGCGCTACCGCACGATTAAAGGTTCCAGCTGGGCACATGGCACCATGACGGAGTTAAGACCGTCATACCGCGACTTCGGTGAAGAAGCGCGTAACGATCTTGGTTTTCGTGTAGCTCGGTATTTGGGGAATTGAGCATGAAGCGATTCAAACAGTTTGTTCAGAACCTGCTGGTAATCATGACAGTCATCACAGCCGCATACACAGTATCCTTGTATGCTCAGGCTGCATCACAAGATCAGACGCAGACTCAGCAGCCGGTTACTGGAGACGATCAAGAACAGGAACAAAGCCAGGCAGCACCTTCCGGGGATGACAGCGCCGAGCAGGCGCCAGAACAATCGTTGCCAGACATCGACAGTCAACCGATTCAGCCAGGGGCGCGCAGCACGGGCCGCTTTATTCCTACAGAACAGATTTCGCAGGATCTGGGGGTGTCTTTCCCGGTCGATATTTGAGGCAACACAGCAGCCGACATAAACAATCCAAACAAACAGGCGGCACATGGCGCCGCAGGGCAGGAAGTAAGGCATGAAACACAAGTACCTTTCGGAAGTCATCTACCAACTGTTTGCACTGGTGATAGTCATTATTATTGTGCATGCCGTGTATGTTGCGGTGATCCGGCCAAACGCCGACATCATTCTGGAACAACAGGCCGCCATGCAACAGGCCGATGAGAGTTACGTGCCCGATCAATCGATCTATGTGGTCATACGCGATTTTGAACAGGAAACCTGCATCATCCTGTTTTTTTGGGCAATGATCATTATTGGTATGAAAGCCTCACGTACCATGAAAGAACGGGCGTTGCTCGAGCGTGAGCTACTGCAGGTGTCGGCGGGCACCAGTATCCTGCCCGAAGATGCCCGCCAGTTTGCGCGCCCGGTACAGGCCCTGCCTGCACATGAACAGCTATTTTTGCTACCGCGCGCCTTGCTATCGGGTTTACATCGCTTTGGAACGACACGCAGCGTGCAGGATGCCGCAGCTACCGTACGCGGCGTCTGCGAAAGCGAATCAGATCGCTTGGAAAGTGAGCTGACCATTGTTCGCTACATCGCCTGGGCCATTCCCTCTATAGGATTTTTGGGTACGGTACGCGGCATCGGTACGGCCCTTGGACAAGCCCAGCAAGCCGTTAACGGTGACATCATGGGGGTCACCATGAGCCTGGGTGTGGCCTTCAATTCAACCTTTGTTGCGCTGGTCACCAGCATTATGCTGATGTTTCTGTTGCACCAGTTGTCGTTGATTCAGGACCGTCTAGTGCTGGATTCTGAGAATTACTGCAATGATCATTTGATTGCTTACCTGCAGGTGCCAGAGCGGGCGGGTTCGCGTGCCGGTCTATGGCAGAGCAATGACGAACAGCAGGTGTTGCCGGTATGAACAGAGCAGTTCTGGAGCTGAATGACCATCAGTTGGGTTTGTACAACCATAACGGCTTGATGTTCAGCAGCCCGGGTTACGTGGTGGTCAATGGCAAACACATACAGTTTGGTCAGCAGGCTGCAGAGCAGAGTCGCCTGAACCCCTTGGGCACCAACAATGAGTTCTGGTACCGACTGGGCATGACACCGTTAACCCGGCCGGTGGCTCATTATCGCCATTATGCGGATGTGGCACATGGGCACTTGATGCATCTTGCCCAGGAAAGTGGATTTGAAGGCGAAATTGTGATTGCGGTACCCGCCAGTTTCAGTCGCGAACAACTGGCCGTGTTGACCGGTGTGCTCAAGCATAGCCCGTTTACGCCGGTTGCCATGATGGATGCCGCCCTGGTCAGTGCCAGCCATCAGTTAGCGGCGGGTGCTGAGCTGCTGTACGTTGATGTTCAGCTGCACCAAATCAGTCTGACGCGCCTGCAAGCGGATGGGGTATCGGTGCGGCGTGACGCAGTCAGTGTGGTGCTTGGGGCAGGCTGGACGGCTATTTCCAATATTCTGGTACAAACCGCTACCGACGCATTTGTGGCGCAGTCGCGATTCAACCCCCAGCACAGCGCCGCGTGGGAGCAACAACTCTATAATCAGATTGCGCAGTGGCTACAGCATTTTCAGTCGGGTGAACAGGAACTGATTGCACGTATTCACACTGATAAAAACACCGTACAAGCCCGCATCAGCCTTAGTGATGTACTGGACGCACTGGAGCCAGTTTTCCAAAAGCTTGCACAGCACGCGGCGCGCATCATCACGTCAGGCTCGATGCCGGTGTTATTGTCGGATCGGGCAGCATTGATCCCTGGGCTGCAAGACTGTCTGCAGGCGATCCATCACAGTGTCAGCCCGGAACAGTTGGCTGAGATGTGTCTGCGGGTGGCTGCGAATGCGGCGACTCAGAGTACAAATCAAAACAACACAGTGCCATTTTTGAATGCACTTGCGATTGACGCTGTGCGCAGTGAGCGCAATCAATCGCCTGTTTCGCCGACGGCAAATATTGGCCTCACTCAATCAAAGGCGCCTGCCACTTCTCCCACACACTTATTGCATGACGGTGTTGCATGGCCATTACCAGTAGCCGTGTACCATCAAGTTGAGCGGGGTCTTGTACTTGCCTCGCCGTCATCTGCGCTGGCGCTTAATGGCACACAACAGCGTCTGTTTATGATTGATTTACAGGACAAGCACATCATCTTGACGGCAGATACCGAGAGCATCACGGTGAATGAAAAACCAGTGAGTGAACGTATCAGTCTGCAGACAGGCGACCAGATTGGTGCCGCTGGTGTGGTGAATGGCATGCAGTGTATCCGTGTGTTAGGCATCGGGGCTGCTCATGGCTAAGAAAAAGTCGCGCAGCAATTTTGATCCGATCAGTCTGGCATTTCTGGACGTAATGTCCTGTGGATTTGGTGCGGCGATTTTATTGTTTCTGATCATTGACCATAACGTCACTGAAGCGCGAACCCGCAATGATCCATTGTTGAGTGCTGAAGTGGCCATGCTTGAAGTGGATGTGCGCGAAGGCGAGGAAAATCTGTTTCAGGTGCGCAATACTTTGAATCAGGTCAGCCTTGAAGTTGTTGAAGCGCAAGGTTTGGCAGATCGCATTCAAAGTGATTTTGATGAGTTGATGTCTCAGCTGGCGGCGATGGAAGGTGACTCCATGGCAACGGAAGAAAGTTTGGAGCAGCTGCGCGCAGATATCAAAGCCATGGAAGAGGAGTTGCTCAGGTTGCAAGCCAGCGCGGCGGAAGAGCGTGGCACCAGCAGCCGGGAATTTATGGGTGACGGTGATCGGCAATATCTGACCGGCATGTTTCTGGGTGGCAACCGTATCCTGATTTTGCTGGATAGTTCTGCAAGCATGCTTGATGACACACTGGTGAACATCATTCGCACCCGCAACATGTCCGACGAGGTTAAACGAAATGCCCCCAAATGGCAGCGTGCCGTGCGGATTGTGGAGTGGATCAGCAGCCAGTTGCCGCTGGTTAGCCAGTACCAGGTGATGACGTTTTCCGAGTCAGTCTCGCCAGTGCTGGAGGAAAGAGGCGAAGAATGGCTGGAAGTGGCGGATCAGGATGAGCTCAACGAAGTCATCCGCCGACTGAAGCTGATCAGCGCAGGTGGTGGAAACAATCTGGAAGCAGCGTTTCGCGCCATTGCGGCCATGTCACCACGTCCTGATAATGTCTACATCATCACGGACAGTTTGCCGACACAAGGCAGTCGGCCATCCAGCGCTAGCACAATTTCGCCGCGCGATCGCTTGAGATTATTCAGCGACGCACTGGAGGCCCTGCCAAGAAACATTCCGGTGAACACCATTTTGTTGCCGATGGAAGGAGATCCGGCATCGTCAGCAGCATTCTGGCAGTTGGCACTGAGCAGTGGTGGTTCGTTTATTACACCGTCACGTGACTGGCCATGACGGTGCTGACAATAAAGTATCAAGCCAAACGGTCTGTTAAGGGAGCGTATCAATAATGGCACTGGGCGAGAAAAAGCAGCGCGAAGGCAGCGGAGGATCAACAATCGCCTTTCTCGACGTCATTTCCTGCGGGTTTGGCGCCATGATTCTGTTGTTGTTGATTACGGAAAGTTCTGATCCGGTAACCCTTGAGTACTCTGATATTCAGTTGGATCAACCGATTGCAGCCTTACAGGAAACCTTGTTTGAGATTCGTGGTGAAACCACTATTTTGAATCGTGACCTGAACGCCAGGCGAGAACAGTTGTCTGCATACAGAGACAGGATCGCTCGCTTGCAGCAGGAAATGTCCAGCATTCAGGGGCGTTATCAAACCTCCAATGAAATGGCGGACGAACGTGTCGAGGAGGAAAACCGGCTTGCTATCGCGCGTCAGTCATTAACGGCGGAAATGCAGCGCTTGTTGGGCAGCGAATTTACCCGTACCAACAACGTGATTGGTGGTGTACCGGTCGACAGTGAGTACATCATTTTTATTATTGATACCTCGGGCAGCATGTTTTACAACGCATGGCCACGGGTATTGTCCATGATCACAGAGGTGCTGGATATTTATCCGGAGGTCAAAGGCATTCAGGTGATGAACGATATGGGCGACTATATGTTCCCGGCGTATCGCAATCAGTGGATTCCTGATACGCCTGCGCGCAGGCAGGCAATTATCAGCACCTTGCGCAATTGGGCACCGTTCAGCAACAGTAGTCCGGTGGAAGGTATTACCCGAGCGATTAGCACGTTTTATGCGCCAGGACAAAAAGTCAGTATTTATGTGTTTGGTGACGATTTTCAGCCAGGAGGTTCTATTACACGCGTGGTGGAAACCGTTGATCGAATAAATCAGCCCGACGCTCAGGGAAGTCGTCTGGTACGTATTCACGCGGTGGGATTTCCGGTATTGTTTGATCTTGACCCCAGATATCAGAACAGTCTTTATCGGTTTGCCAATCTGATGCGCGAACTGGCAGAGCGTAACGGTGGCAGTTTTGTTGGCCTGAACTCATACGAATAAACGTGCGTAACAAAGCCACGGCGGAATTAACAAGTACAACAGGAGTGTTTGGTGAGCAATTGCACAGTGACAGGTAAACGCGCCGCCGCAACAACCGATGTAACGATGATGAAATGTTGTTTTCAATTGGGTGATCTCAGACGCGCGCTGCTCAGTTTGTTGATTTTGCTTTGTCTGGCGTCCTGCGCCGCGCGTACTGTGAATGTACAAGGCAGTTATCCGCGCCCCAACATTCCCGCGATTCCCTTGGTGCTGGGCGTTTATTACGGCGAAGGCCTCAGTGATTTTGTATATACCGAACTGAGTGATCGTGGTGAAGAAGAATATCTGGTGTCTTCAGGTGACACTCATGAGGTGTTATTTAACACGGTGTTGCCCGCCATGTTTGAGCGGGTTGTAGTCCTTGATTCATTGGAAGAGGCTGCTGCGCGGGGTGTAGATGCGGTGTTTGTACCGCGCATCAATGAATTTCAGCTCGGCATGCCCCAAAAAACTAGGCTGGATTCTTATGAGGTTTGGGTGCGCTACAACATGCGTCTGACCGGTGCTGATGGTTCGTATATAGCAGACTGGGTGATGACTGCCTATGGCAAGGCTACTGCCTCATCGTTCAATACCGCCGAGCGCGGCATCAACGATGCGGCTGTTGCTGCGCTGCGGGACCTGGCATCGAATTTTTCATTAGGATTTACCGGTGTGCCGGATGTAAGAGATTGGTTGCAACGCCGGTTATCGCAATAGCGCTTAACACTTTTTCAGCAGGAGTCAGCATGATCATCAAGGCTCAACATGCAATGCTGTCGGCATGGTTCAAGTCCATGACCTCGCTTGGCTTCCTAGTACTGTTACAAGCCTGCACCACCACCACCATCGATGAATTCAGACAAGGCGCGACCGGTATCACCTCGGAAGACAGCGTAGTGATTCTGGGTCGGCGGCAGGGCGCTGCTTACGAAACCCGCGCTCAGTTTGTGGAGTGTGTGGGGGAACGCATGGCGCGCGGCAGCAACGCAATCAATGTGATTCCTGAGCAGCAGTTTGTGGATGCCATGTTCCCCTGGTTTGAGCCGCGCACGGCGCCGCTGCGAAGCGAAGATCTGCAAGCATTGATGGCGCAACCGATGGTTACCGAGATCATGTCGGGCTTTGGTGTGCGTTACATCGTGTGGCTGGATGGCCAAACCGAAACCACCAGCCGCATGGGCTCCATTTCTTGTGCGGTCGGACCTGGCGGTGGCGGCTGTTTTGGGTTTGGATCCTGGGAAGATGATTCCAGTTTTGAAGCAAGGGTTTGGGATGTGTCGTCTGCCACCGCCGTAGGCACCATCAGTGCTGATGCCACCGGGCAATCCTATATGCCCGCGGTGTTTGTGCCTATCCCCCTGATCGCCCGCGTGGAAGCCAATGCCTGCAGCAGCCTTGCCGATCAGCTCAAGCAGTTTGTACAAGGGGGTTAATCAGATGCGTAGTGTGTTTTCTCAGCGTCGCTTCCCGATGGCGATGCTCCTGATGCTGACCTGGCTCAGCCTGCAGGCCTGCGCGGTGAATCCAGCCACTGGCACGCCCAATATTGTATTGATGAGCGAAAACCGCGAGCTAGAGATTGGCAAGGAAGAACACGACAAAGTCATGGCTACCATGCAGGTGGTGCAGGACGACCGCGTGAATGCCTACGTGAATGAGGTAGGTCAACGCGTTGCTGCCGGCAGTCACCGGCCGGATCTGAAATACACGTTCACGGTCATCGACAGTCCGGAAATCAACGCCTTTGCGCTGCCCGGTGGGTATGTCTACATCAACCGTGGGCTGTTGCTGTATCTGAAGAGTGAAGACGAGCTTGCGGCAGTGCTGGCGCATGAAGTCGGTCACATCACCGCCCGTCACGCGATTCAACAGCAGGCACGCGGACGCCTGGGTGGCGCTGCAGCCGCAGTAGGCGGCGTGGTTGCCGCCGTGGCAACGGGCAGCGGTTATATTGGCTCCGAGCTGGCGCAGATAGGGTCGATCTGGGCAGCCGCCGGTGTCAGTGGTTTTGGTCGTGAAAACGAACTGGAAGCCGATAGCCTAGGTGCAGAGTACCTGTACAACGCCGGGTACAATCCTCGGGCCATGATTGATGTGTTATCGGTGTTAAAAAATCAGGAAGACTTCAACGTGCGCGTAGCCCAGCGCCAGCCAACCTATCACGGACTGTTCACCACACACCCGCGCAGCGACCAACGTTTGCAGCAGGCCGTGGCGCAGGCCGGCGTGTTGTCGGCAGATCAGGTTCGCGAGTCCGATCCCAATGTGTTTCGCAGTCATATGGAAGGCATGCTCTGGGGTGAAAACACAGCCGTGGCCAGTGACCGTAATCGCTACTACCAGGATCTACTGAGCTACACCATGGTATTTCCAGACAACTGGATCATTGCTGATACACCCACCACAGTGCAGGCCAGCAGCCCGGATGGCACGGCTAAACTGCGTGTAGAAACCATGCGTATGCAAGAGGTCAAAGAGCCACGGTTGTTTGTGCGCGAAAATCTCGGCATCGAGTTACAGCGTTCTGAAGCACTGTCTCAATATCGCTTGGTTGGATATACCGGTGTGCATACTAATGCACAAGGTCGCGAAGAGCGACTGGCGGTGATTTATCTTGGCCCACGCGTATTTGTGTTCAGGGGTGATGTAACGGACGCGGCGCAAACAGCAGAGATGGACCGTTTGCTGTTGTCGTCTATCCGCACGTTCAGGGCCATACAGAGCAATGAGCGTTCTGGACCGGGCAGTCTGCGAGTGCGCTATGTACAAGTGACCGAAGGTTTTGATTGGCGCGCTCTGGCAGCAGCCAGCCCGGTGCCCCAGTATCCTGAAGAGACCTTGCGCTTGCTGAATGGCTACTACCCAATTGGCAATCCGCAACCCGGTGAGTGGATCAAGATTCTGATGTAATACCCTCCAATAATCATAATAAGGACACAAACATGAGTGCCGGATCTTCACTGAAGCTGCTGCCCACGCTGGCATAGGCGATTGCGCTTGGCGCCGACGTACGCGCGATTCGCAGAATCTACGCGCTGTTGGACTGACAGTCTTTCAAACAACCTGCCGCTATTTCAGGTAATACTCAACGGTCACGACTACCCGGACGTTCTTGATGTGCGGGTTGTTGCGGTCACGATCTGAGATGCTGAATTGACCCTGTGAAGCATTGCGGATTTTTCCGAGCGAACTTTGGGAATCTTCAGCAAATTTTTCCGCGGCAGCACGTGCTTCGCGGGTGGCCTGCTCGATCATCGATGGTTTGATGTCATTGAGCTGAGTGAAAATGTACTCCGGCTGTAAACCATAGTCTGCGCCAGAAAATACGATGCCCTCGCGACCGAGCTCTGACATACCGCTCATCAACAATCGCACCGTGCTGATATCGGGTGAATACACGGTCAGAGTCTGTTGAGCGGTATAACGCAACTCAACAGAGGAGCCGTCGCCATACAGCTGCGCCAAACGATCAGTAATCGCGGGTGGTGACACGGTCACATCAGACGCCTCGATGCCGCCACGCTGTAGGAAGGCCAGAATTTTGCTGTTGTTGGCTTCAAGTGTGTTGTACAAACCGCCCAGATCGTTGCTGGCGTCCGTGTACTGAATGGGCCAGATCACGATGTCGGCCTCAACCTCTTGCTCGGCAAGCCCGCGGACGTTGACGGTACGTTCATACTCTTTGACGGTGACAGCATAACTGCCCAGCAGGAATCCAAGCGCAGCCAATCCAATAATGAGTGACAAGCCTAGTACAACGGCATTAAATTTGCTGGTGTTGAGCATAAAACGACCTCAGGGTGCGCGAAACAATTGATGGCAGCTGTTGCAGCTGGCGTTGACCTGCGCTACGACGGGGCTGAGCTCGTTGAGACGGCCTGCACGCGCCAGAGACTCCAGCTCTGTTGCAAAACCTTTGAGCTGTGTCGCGCGCTCGACGTAAATCGTTGCTGCTTCAGCGCGCAAGGGCAAGGACGCACGCATGGTCATGATGACATCTGCAGACAGTTGCAGCCCTTGAGCGGACTGGATGACACCTGCGGTATTTTCGCGGACGCTGGCATCGTCACGCTGAGCTGCCAGCGCGCGATCAAGACGTTCCACATGACGCTCAATATTCTGTGTCATGATGGCATGCAGGCCGGGATCCTGAAGACCATCCGTCGACGCAGGCTCTGGAACAGAGCTAGAGGAGTAACAGCCCGACATCAGTACCGCGCAGGCGCTTAGCAACACCAGCGCTCGTAAAGCAGGTTGTCGGTAACAAGCGAAATTTATATTCATTGGGAAGCTCCTGTTCTCGGACTTGCCTGCTGGTCAATTGTGCGGGGGTGAAAATGTTTGGCAGGGGTATACGCAAGATGATGCTCCTTGCTGCTATCGTAATGCAAGGTAAGCGTGTTTTCGAAAGCGCTTCTGCATGAAAGTCCCGGGTTTGTTTGATATAACACAAATTCACGATGTCATGAGGCATCGCGACATTCAGGCGGATCAGGGAAGTTAAACATGCTGTTGAGTTATAAAAAACAATTGTTACTACTGCAGATTGAGCTGGTCAAATTGCAACGTCACTTCATTCAGTGTGACAATAAAATTCTGGTGATTATTGAAGGCCGCGATGCGGCCGGCAAAGACGGTTTGATCAAACGCATTGCAGAGCATTTGAGCCCTCGCGAAACACGCATAGTTGCGCTCGGAAAACCCTCCGATAAAGAAAGATCCTCCTGGTACTTCCAGCGCTTTGTCTCTCATTTGCCCAGTGCCAGTGAGCTCGTGCTGTTTAACCGCAGCTGGTACAACCGGGCCGGAGTTGAACGTGTTATGGGGTTTTGCACTGATGCAGAGTACGAAGAGTTTTTTAGTTCGGTGATCGAGTTTGAACACATGTTGATCCGGTCAGGCATCAGTCTGTTCAAGTACTACCTGGATGTCAGTTGTGATGAGCAAGCCAGGCGCCTGGAAGCGCGCAAACGCGACCCCTTAAAACAATGGAAAATAAGTCCGATTGACGATCAGGCATTGCATTTTTGGGATGAGTACAGTGCCGCGCGTGACATTATGCTGGCGCGCACACACAATGACATCTCGCCTTGGACGGTGGTAGATGCGGATAATAAACGGGATGCCCGCCTGCACATGATCAGCGATTTGCTGGCGCGATTGGACTATTCTGACAAGGATGACTCGGTGTTGTTGCCAGGAAAAAACATCGTGAAGCGATACAGCGGCTTGAGTAAAAAGAGCACAAAAAAAACAATAAAAATTAAGTCAGAGAAAGAATCATAAACCGTTCAAAACGCAATTTTATGACATTGCCAGGAAACTGATATGAGAAAAAGTACACTTGCGCAACTAATACTCGCCACCGCGCTTGCATCCTTGGGTGCGTGCTCGGAGCCTGCCGGAAACAGTGCAGCGGTTGACGCCCCGGCGGCAGGTTCAGCCGTTGCTGCTCTGGATGTGAGTCAAAGCATTGCTGATCCTGCGCTGGCAGCACAGGCTTTGTTGGAATCTGAAATTGCACTTGGGAGCGCTGTTAAGCGCATGTGTTCTTCTGTGTTGGTCAGCGGTCGTACACAGGCACAGGTCATGAGCGCGGAATTGGCCGGTGCAACGTTTGCCAACATGAGTTTTGAGTTCAATGACGATATCGTTAGCGCGTCGGCAAATGGGCTAACGGCTCAGGCGCTGTTCAGACCGCATTTGGGCTGTACCTTGCTCAAGGACACCTCGCCTGAGATTCTGCGCGCACAATTTAACCCGGCCCTGTATCCGCAAAAGCCCGACATCGCTGCGGCTCCGTGGCCACTTGGCAATCAGGTCGAAATACCAGCACAAATTGAAGGTGTGGATCTGGCTGCAATCAATGTCGCGGTTGATCAAGCCTTTGACGATATGGAGCCCGGGCAGAACATCGATACGCGTGCAGTGCTGGTGATTCATAAGGGCCAGATTATTGCGGAAAAATATGCCGAACCCTTTACCGCGGATATGCCGCAGCTGGGCTGGTCGATGACCAAAACAGTCACAGCCGCGCTGACCGCCATGTTGGCCGGTGACGGCCTGGTGCATGTCGACTCGCCCGCGGGTATTCCCGAGTGGCAGGCGCTGGGTGATCAGCGCAGATTTATCACCCTGACGCATTTGCTGCAGATGTCCAGTGGCCTGGAATACTCCGAGGTGTACACCGCAGGTTCCATGTCTGATGTGATATTGATGCTGTACACCACGGGTGATACAGCAGCCTATACCTTAAATAAACCGCTGGCGCAGCAACCAGGAACAGCGTTTTACTACTCAAGCGGCACCTCTAACATCATCTCGCGCATAAACCGTAAACTGTTCACCAACCACCAGTCCTATTTCAACTTTCCACAAGAGCGCCTGTTCAGCAAACTGAGCATGAACTCCGCTGTCATGGAGACGGATGCCAGTGGCACCTTCGTGGGGTCTTCTTACATGTATGCCACCCCACGAGACTGGGCAAAAATCGGTTTGTTGTACCTTCAGAACGGTATGTGGAACCGTGAACAAGTGTTGCCGGAAGGTTGGGTTGCCTACAGTCTGACACCCGCGGAGTCTACCTCGCAGGGTAACTATGGGGCGCAGATCTGGCTGAATGCAGGCTCGCCAGTCAATCCGGATGATCGACCCATGCCACAGTTCCCGGCAAACATGTTTTATCTGTCAGGTTTTGAAGGCCAGAACATCGTGATGTTACCGGATCAAGAGCTTATAGTCTTAC
This sequence comes from Gammaproteobacteria bacterium UBA6173, assembly GCA_002422225.1. GTDB lineage: Bacteria > Pseudomonadota > Gammaproteobacteria > Pseudomonadales > Pseudohongiellaceae > Pseudohongiella. The sequence continues at coordinate 6,080 of DITX01000178.1, read as the reverse complement.
GTATGGGCGTGACCACCCGCGGGCCTCGGCCGATCTGGGTACTGACCGAGGCGGTGATGAATGCGATAGCGCAATAAGCCTATGGTTCAAGGCTGAGAAGCCCATGTTTGGCGCGGCACTGACTTGCCATTCAACCAGCGGCCCAGTCGGGTTGGGCGCACCAGCGTGTGATAACTGAGCAACAACAGTGAGGTGGCCACTAGCAGGATCAATGGGAATTTGATAACCCAATGTAATGGCCACTGAGCCACTACCACCTGCAGGAAAAACACCAAAGGCAGGTGCGCCAGATACATCCAGTAAGATGCGTCCGCCAGATATCGCCAGAGCGCACTTGGCGCGGACAAGAATCGTATGGCGGTGCCGATGATGCCCAGCACCCAGAACCAGATGGCCATGGTGTAACTCAGCACATAAACCGGTTTCTGCCAGCTTGCTACATCGGTAAATGGCAGCTCCATGGACGGTACTTGGCCAACCAGACTCAAACACAGCACCGTCAAGATAAGGGCGACGGTCAGGTTAAATACTCCGTGCGAACTAATGGTGCTCAATAGCTCGATTTGCCTGTGCAACAACCAACCCAGCATAAATGCCAATCCATAACCGGCAATGGCCGGCAGTTGAGGCATCAATCCATAGTCCGGCGTGGGCAGGCCAAACCAGCCATGCCACAGCGGACTGTTGTACAGCACCCACGCCAATGGCAACCCTAATACCAGCGGGCCAAAAACACTGGATAGCAGCAAGCTGACAAGCTTATCGGCCGCCCGTTTGAGAGCGCCAGTTTTGTCCAGAACACCAACCAGCAAGGGTGACACAATGCCCAGCCCATCAGCAAACGGATACAGGTGCTCTTTCCGGCACCATTCGGGCCAACCAGTCCCATGATCTGGCCTTCTTCCAGTGCAAAGGACATCGCCTTGAGCTGGAACCAGGTAAAGCGTTTGCTGACATGCATAAGGTTGATGGCCAATTCGGTCATTTGGACGACTCCTTGCGTTGTTCCTGGCGTTGCCTGAGTAATTCGCGCAGGCGGGTTTGCAGTTCCTGTTCCGGCAGGCCGATCAAGTGGGCGGCATCAATGGCAGCCTCCAGATGTTGATCCAGTTCTTTGTGTCTCAGTGCAGATCCCATGTCGGGGTTGTCAGCAATAAAAGAGCCCTTGCCCTGGCGTGTCACAATGACGCCTTCATGTTCCAGTTCGAGATAAGCACGTTTGACCGTAATCACGCTGATGCTGAGGGCAGCAGCCATGGCCCGGATTGACGGAATCTCTTGTCCTGCAGCCCAGTCGCCCAAGGCAACACGATGCCGGATCTGATCCATGATCTGCAGATACATGGGTCTGTGGTCG
>DITX01000178.1:0-4647 GCA_002422225.1 Gammaproteobacteria bacterium UBA6173 | reverse complement strand
CTGACTGTGTGGTGTGCTACGGCAGGCGGACTACACGGAAGCCGATTTCGTTAGATCCGCGCGTGCTGTCATGCCCCGCTCGTTGCCAGACGCGGATGCGATTGGCGGTATTGCGGAACGACCCGCCCCGGATGGTGGCATTGCGACAGGTACTCAGGCGATGGCCGTTAACCCGGCGTTCGACTCGTTCATCCTGCTGGTGATAACAACCGGTAGTCCATTCTGCTGCATTGCCATGCATATCAAACAAGCCATAGGCATTGGCGGGAAAACTGCCCACTGGCGCAACGCTGATGTCGCTCCAGCGGCTACCGCAGTCGCGACAGTTGGCTTGACTGCTGCCAGGCAGGTTGCCCCAGCTAAACTGAGTGCCAGGGCCTTGCCCCGCCTGCGCCGCAAATTCCCATTGTTCTTCCGAGGGCAGTGTATAGTTGTCGCCGGTGTGCTCGCTTAACCACTTGGTATAAGCCATGGCGTCAAACCAGGTGATATTGGTGACGGGCAATTCATGAGCAAGAATCTCCAGAGCGGGGCTGGGTGCGGGCAAACCGGTGCTGCGTAAAAACGCCTTGAACTCGCCGATAGTCACTTCATGGGAGGAAATGGAAAATGCATCCAGACAAACCTCACGAGGCGCATTACCGCGGTTATCCATCAACATCGTGCCGACTTCTGTACAGCCGCCAGGCAGGGAGATCATGGTGGGCAGCTTTATTTCAAACGTGGCCTGGGCCTGCACAGGCAATTGGCTGAGCAGCATCAGGATGCAGACGCTGGCAGCGGAAACAGCAATTTTGGTGCTCAGTTTGATCATTGTTGAATCGAATGCAAGTAATGCATGTTAAGCAGCTGGCGGAAGTAGTCTGGGTCTTTGATCAATACATCAGGCTGGTTGTGATGTTGCAATGCGTATTGCTGGCGGGACAGCCAGAAGCGCAGGGCAGCAATCTGCAGCACAAAAGGCCAGGCATGCAGTTCATGTTCAGTGAACGCGCGCGTGTGTGAGTAGGTCTGCATCAGCGCATCAACGCGCGCTGAATCAATAACGGGCCGGCCTTCGATCATATCCACGCACCAGTCGTTGACACAAATTGCCAGCTCCAGCAATGTCCACCCGGTAGCCGCATTGTAAAAGTCGATCACGCCGCTGAGCGTGTCGCCTTCAAACATGGCATTGTCCCGGAACAGGTCTCCGTGGATTACCGCAACGGGCAGCTTTGGCGCGCCATCCAGCCATTTGCGCAAGTTTTCAAGACATGGCTGCAGCCAGGCGTGCTCGGATGACCACACCGTTTGCGCAAATTGCTGTGATTCAGTGAGTACCCACTGCGGGCCACGATCATTGTTTCTGTGCAATCCGCAGCTGGCGCCATGGAGCGTCGCCAAGAATGCCCCCAGGGCCGCACATTGTTGGCGACTGACCTGATCCGGGTGGATGCCAGGCAGTCGTGGTTGCAACAAGGCCGGTTTGCCTTTCAGGGACAACAAGGCGATGCCATCTCGGTTGCGAAAGGCAAACGGTACCGGCAAACCGGTGCCCCTCAGGCATTCCAGCAGCGTGATAAAAAACGGCAAATCCTGCACGGGGCCGCGCTCCACCAGTGTCAATACATAGGCGCCGGATGTACAGTCCACAAAGTAGTTCGTATTTTCACTGCCACCGCTGATGCCCTTGATGCGCAGCACGTCGCCCAGATCAAACTGGCCCATGAACTCGCTGACATCGGGTTGTGAGAGTGGCGTAAAAACAGACATGAACAAAGGTCTCAACAGCGTGTTATTTACTGGCGCGCTAAACTAGCACAGATGCACATCTGATTAGCAAGACTTGGGAGTTACAAGCCATATTATGACAAACAATCACCGTGATTCGGATGACGCGCTTGGTATTGTTCATGCAACAGGTATGGGCAATCTGTTGGCTGGGCTGCCGTCGGTGCCGCCTGCTGCAGAGTCATTTGAAACCCTTGCCAGCAAACTGGCCACAGGTGTCAACATTCAGCGCATCGTGTCTTATGGACATTCATCGCCGCCAGACTTCTGGTACGACCAAGCGGACGCAGAATGGGTGATGCTGGTGCAGGGCGAAGCCATTCTGCAGTTTGAAGGGCGCCCGGACTTGCATTTGCGTGCCGGCGACTACTGCTATATTGCCGCTCACCTGCGGCACCGGGTTGCCTGGACGGCACCTGATCAACCCACTGTCTGGCTGGCTGTGTTTTTTTGATGGGATGATGGGTAGGGGACGGAGGGATCAAATTTTGATCCCTCCGTCCCCTACCCATCATCCCTACCCATCAAACTACCCGACGGGTTTGCATCTGGTAGAGGGTGAACAGATACATGAGCACAACAACGGCGCTCACCATCAGGATGCGTTGTTCGGGGAATAAAAACCACACCAGCACAATCAGGACCGAGCGACCCACCGCATGGATCAGACCAAGCGGGTGGCGGATAATCCAACCATACACGATCCAATGCAGACCGAGGCCAATGCCTACGCTCAGAGGCACAAATTGCGGGGCGTACATCACCAGCGGGATGTGAACCAGCCATAACAGGTTGACCATCAGCACACACAAACCCATCAGTTTGGCGAGCGGGTTTTGATTGGACATCAAGTCCTCATGACGCAGTTTGGCTATCATGAGTCCAATCGGAAAAATCGTGCCGGAGCCAAATAACAGAATCAGCAGCGCTGAGCGCTCAGGCAGCAGGATGCTGGCAACAGAAATACCCAACCACACAATCATGCCTGCGATGGGCAGCGACATTGAGCGGTTGGTGCTGCGCTCAAACTCCTGCCGGTATTCATCAAGCGCTTTACTCATATTTAGTCTCATGCTGCATTAATGCCGCGCGGATGGTCGCCGCCCAGATATCGTAACCTTTTTCATTGAGGTGCAGATTGTCGGCAACAAAAATGTCGGTCATTACGGTGCTGTCCGCCTGCAAAAACGGTGTTGCAACATCAATGTACGTCACCAGTGGATGCCGCTCGGCCAAGACAGTCAATGCCAAGGCTGGCAACGAAAAAGCGGGAAGTAACAAACGAGTAAGAATGGGAGAACTCATAAGAGGTAACCTTTGATTATTGTTGTCAATACAGCGCCCACTATCTTGCTGCGAACATCCGCCGCAGCGCAAATGTCTGCCAGAAATTCAATCACGCGTGGTGGCGTGGGTGAACGCGTCCTCTGGCCAGTGAAAACAAGATGCCGGGTACACAAAGCACAGCACTGATCATAAAACTCAAACTTAAAGCCTGATTCAGCAGCGGCGCAGTTTCCGGATTCACCGGTGTGTGCCCCATGATCAACGCAATCGCCAGCGTCACCAGCACCATGCTGTTGAGCTGGCCGAGCAGGCGCGTCGTGGCCACTGCACCGGATGCACCGCCCGCATGTCCGGGATCAACCGAACCCATGATGGCATTGATGTTAGGGGACGAAAACAGACTGAAACCAGTGCCCGTCATCACCAGCGAGGCAACGATGTACTGCACGCTGCTGCTGGCATCCAGTTGCGACAACATCGCCAGCCCAATGCAGGTGATGGCCATGCCGACGCTGGCCAGTACGCGCGGCTCTTTGCGGTCTGACAAGCGCCCGGCCACCGGCGACAGTGTTGCCATGATGATCGGTTGAATCATCAGAATCATACCGGCATTGGTCGCGGTAAAGCCCTTGATTGTCTGCAGATACAGACTCATCAGCACAACAATCGCATAGGTTGCGCTGTACATCAGCAGCGAGGCTACGCACGACAGTGTAAAAGTGCGATTACTGAAAAACAGATTGATATCCCAGAGCGGGAACTGGCTTTTGCGGGTGTGCGATACAAACAAACCGGTGCTGATGGCGCACGCAATAAAAAATGCAAACGCCACCGGGGAAGGCAGTTGTGTTACCGCAATACAGAACAAGGCAATACTGACACTCCAGCCAACAGCCCCTGCGCGGTCAAACGGCAAGACAGTGTCTGCCCGCCATTCCTCTTTGACCGCAAACACACCCATCAATAACACCACCAGTGCCAGCGGAATCTGCAACAAAAACGCCGCGCGCCAGCCCAGGTGATCCACCACAAATCCGCCCAGCAGCGGCCCCGCTGACAATCCCACATAAACCGCCGCTGTCACCAAGCCAATCATGCGCCCACGCTTGTTTACCGGGAAGGCCGAGCTGATGATCGCCAATTGCGTTGCGTGCAGCATGGCCGCGCTGATGCCCTGCAGAAAACGCCCGCTGAGCAGCATGGTGCTGTTGACGGACATGGCTGCGTACAGAGAACTCAGCAGCACGGCGGCCGTCCCCAGCAGGAAGATGCGTTTACGCCCGACTGCATCCGCGATACGGCTGAAAATCAGCACAAACATGGTGCTTGCCATCAGAAACGACATCGGCACCCAACTCAACAGCCGAGCACTCATACCAAAGTCCATCGCGATACTCGGCAACGCAACATTGGTAGCGCTGAGCATCACCGGGGTCGCAAACGCATTCAGCAGGATCATCGATAACAGGATGTTGCGATTCATAGTGGGGAACTACGCCAGGGCGCCCAAGAGAGACCAGTAGGATAAAAACTTCACAAGCCGCGATTCTGACAGACACCGGGTAACAATCGCCAGCCTCGCGCGCC
>DITX01000135.1 GCA_002422225.1 Gammaproteobacteria bacterium UBA6173 | reverse complement strand
GGTGAGCCGGGAATCGACAATACCTTTTACCAAACACTGGGCTGCTGGAAAACGTATCGGGGGCCCGAACGTCTTTCAAGCGGAGCGATGCAGTTTAATGACGGCATGCGCAATGGCTCGTGGACGATGGTAATCGTGGTGTCTGGCGAAGGCAGTGATCCGGCCAATGACAGCCAAGTGATGGTTGGTTTTTACATGAGCCAGGACAATATGGTGAAAGGCGGTGATGGCAACATCTCCCCGCACTATACCTACCGTATTCAACCGCATGCCAAATATGAGGGCTTGTTTCCGGCGCGCACGGTTGATGGCGTGATCGAGTCCCGTGAACCTGCTCATGTGATGTTGCGTGATCCGAGCTACACACGTGATCTGGAATTGCTGCAGGCCCAGATCAAACTCGAAATGAAGGATGATGGTACCCTGCGCGGATATGTGGGAGGTTACCGCCCATGGCTGCCGGTATATCAGGGTAGGGTCAATGCGTGTGATCCTGTCATCGAATCACTGACTTGGGTTGAATTGCCAGCAGTGTATTACGCGCTGAGCCGAGGTGCCGACTATCATCCAGAGGGCAAGAGTGAAGAAAAAGCACACATTTCCTATGCGCTGCGAGTAGATGCGTTGCCGGCATTTGTGATGACACCTGATGCTAGTGAAGTGGCCACCCGTGTGGTGTCTTACAAGGAGCAGGCGCCTGCCTTACCAGCAGATAGTGGGCCCATGGTCGGTCGTTCGCGTATTATTGATGGGCTGGTGATCGACCCCAATGCTGCGTTTCAGACGGGTCCAAATGCCATCATTCTGCCGCCTCGCTGAATCAGGCGTTTAGACTTGTAAAAAGCTAACTGCAGAGTCATGACATCGAGTACTGCAGTGTTACATGCGCGTGCGCATTCCCCGGTGGAAAAGCCGGTCGACAGTCTGGTTGTGAAGCTGGTCAGCAGAATTGCGGATGACGGTAGTGCCGGAGTCGCCAACTGGGGGGCACCGCCATGCCGGACCGGCCGCATCCGCTGATGCTGCGACCGGCGCTGCGCAACTCGTCCTCAGTCGCTTCGCTCCTTGCGAACTCAAACAGTCCTCGCGCTTGATCGGGCGTCAACGCAGAGGATAAGCGCGGCCTTATTGGTATTGTGCGGCTCCATACGTCGGTTGCTCACTCCGAATCGCTTTTCGATACAGCTTCTGGTGGGTTCTGCATGACAGCAAGAAACGGCTGTGACGATTGCTGAAAGAGGCGCATAATTCGCGCGTTTTCATTTTGGTGATTTGTCATGACTTCACGTCAGTGGTTCTGGATTGTGCTTTTAGGCGCAGTCTGGGGCGGTTCCTTTATCTTTAATGCCTTATTGATTCGTGAGCTGGGGCCGTTGTGGGTGACGGCGCTGCGCGTCAGCATTGGTGCGCTTGGTTGCTGGCTGTTCCTGTTTGTGCGGGGCAAATCGGTGCCCAGAGAGCCTATGCTGTGGTTCAAGCTGGGTATGTTGGGTGTGCTGAACTATGCCATTCCGTTTGCCTTGTTTCCGCTGGCTCAGGCCAATCTGGCCAGTGGCGTGGCCGCGATTGTGAATGCATTGACGCCGATCATGACGGTGATTGTGTCGCACTACTGGGTTAATGGTGAGCGCTTGAGTTGGAGCAAGGCAGTTGGGGTGGTGGCCGGTTTTGCGGGCGTTGCCATTCTGGCGTCACCTGCATTGCAGATGGAAGGTAACTCCAAATTGTGGGCGATTGGTGCGTGTTTGCTGGCGACGCTGTGTTATGCGTTGGCACTGAATATCGCGCGAAGTTTTCGCCATGTCGAAGCAACGGCCCTGTCTTCAATTGCGCTCACGGGCGCCGCAGTGGTGACTGTGCCCATTGCGTTTCTCGCAGAAGGTATGCCCGTGATGGTACTGCCGACAACCTGGATGGCAGTGCTGGCAATTGGCCTGATATCGACAGCGTTCACCTTTCAGATTATGTACAGGATGCTGCCGCAAGTTGGCGCAACCAATTTTTCAACAACCACACTTGTTGCACCCATCTCGGCGATTCTTCTCGGATTCTGGTTCCTGGGAGAAGTCATGCTGCCTTCGCACGTAGTGGGCATGATTGTGATCTTTGTTGGGCTGATGTTTATTGACGGCCGTCTGCCGCGTTGGATCAGGCAACTGGCGCGCTGAGTCGCGGGCTGCATGTGTTTATGAGCAAGTGTTGCCAGCGTGTATTGCATTAAGTATCAAACAAGTTTCACCGGCCCCGGGTAACTGGCGATACGCTCATCTGACGTCAGCAGCATAAATCCTTCGGACTGCGCTTGTGCCACCAACATGCGATCGAACGGGGCCTTGTGGATGTCTGGCAAGTGAGAAACGCGTAGTACGTGCTGGGACAGGATAGGATGGGTAGCTGTAACAGGTGAGTATCGACTATCAGATTCATCGCGGCTTACCAAAAAGCGGTGCAATCTCTGTATCACTGATACGATCAAAATCATCGGGAACCTGAATGTGACCGGTGAGAAAACCCAAGCGGCACATGGGTTTGTTGACTACAGTGTCAATTGCAACAACTCGTGCTACCGGGACGCCAGCCTTTGCAATCACAACAGTTTCGCCTTTGGCAGCTTTGTCCACCAATTGTGACAACCGGGATTTGGCTTCGTGCATGTTGACGGTTTCCATTTAAAAGTCGCCTTAGCTAAGTGTGTTTAGCTAAGATAGAAGTCTGCCTTTGGATATCAGGCAAGCTTGAGTAGCATAGACGACTACCTGCCAGGTTTTCCTGAATAAATTCTCCGTTGTAACGACCAAGCTGTCTGGCTTGTCAAAGCATCGATTGCTACACTTCGAGTGGCCGTTCGATCGTTCAATGACAAAGACAACAATTCGCAATACAGGGGAACAACATCTTGTCTGATCTGGAATCATTCCGCGCACAAACCCGCGCCTGGCTGGAGGAGAACTGTCCAGCATCCATGCGTACGCCCGCTCCCGAAGACGAAGTGGTCTGGGGTGGTCGTCACGCAGTGTTCAAAAATCCCGATAGTAAACTTTGGCTGGATCGAATGGCTGGCAAAGGCTGGACCTGCCCGACCTGGCCGTCTGAGTACGGTGGTGGTGGTCTGGACAAGGCGCAGAGTCTGATTCTCGCGGAAGAGATGCAGCGCATCAGTGCACGGCCGCCGCTGGTCAGTTTTGGTATCAGTATGCTCGGGCCAGTATTGCTGGAAATGGCGACACATGAGCAGAAGCTGGAACATATTCCGAAAATTGTACGCGGTGAAATCCGCTGGTGTCAGGGTTACAGCGAGCCTGGCGCGGGATCTGATCTGGCGGGTCTGGCGTGCAAAGCAATTCTAGATGGTGATGATTACATCATCAATGGTTCTAAAATCTGGACCTCTTACGCGGACAAAGCCGACTGGATTTTCTGTCTGGTGCGCACGGATTTTGAAGTGCCAAAACACAACGGCATCAGCTTCATTCTGTTTGATATGCAGACGCCAGGTGTCAGCACCAAACCGATCAAGTTGATCAGCGGTAACTCAGTGTTCTGCGAAACTTTTTTTGATGATGCGCGAGTACCCGCCCAGAATGTTGTGGGTCGCCTGAACGACGGCTGGACGATCGCCAAGCGTCTTTTGCAGCACGAACGTACCATGATTTCCGGGTTTGGTCTCACCAGTGGACGCAATAATCGTGGTGGGCTCAGCGGCAGTCTCGAACAGACCGCCATGACGTATCGCGGCGACACAAACAAATTGTCTGACCCGGCACTGCGTGATCAGATCGCCCAGTTCAAGATCGACAGCGAGGCGTTTGCGTTGACCTCGCAGCGCTCGACGCAGGAAGCCAAGCTCAGCAAAGGTCCAAATGCCACCTCGTCCATGTTAAAAAACTATGGCTGCGAGCTGAACAAACGTCGTTATGAATTATTGCTACAGGCAGTGGGTACACAAGCGCTGGGTTGGGAATCATTAACAGACGATGCCTCAGACTTTGCTGCCGAAGAGCTCGCAGTCGCGCGCGAATGGCTGCGCTCTAAGGGTAACTCGATCGAAGGCGGCACCTACGAGGTACAGCTGAACGTCATCGCCAAACGTGTGCTCGGCTTGCCCGACATGACCTCAATGATCGGCAAGCAATAAGGGAGCTGCACAACATGTCATTAGTATTCAATGAAGATCAACTGATGTTGCAGGAATCCGCCCGCAGCTTCTGCCGTGAGCAAGCGCCGGTTGCTGTGCTGCGCAAAATCCGTGACACAAAAGATCCGCTGGGGTTCTCCAAAGAACTCTGGCAGAGCATGGTAGACCTGGGCTGGGCCGGCATGACCATCCCGGAAACCTACGGTGGGTTTGAGTTCGGTTATTCCGGGTTGGGCATAGTGCTGGAAGAAACAGGTCGCACCTTGGTACCAACACCACTGGTATCAACTGTGTTGCTGAGTGCCACCGCTATCAATCTGGCGGGCAGTGAAACGCAAAAGGCAGCGCTGTTGCCAACGATTGCCGCAGGTGAATCCATTGTGGCGTTTGCACTGGAAGAAGGCGCTTTCCACAATCCTGCGCAGACAGCGCTCAGCGCAGTGAAAACTTCTGAAGGATATGAGCTCAATGGCGTTAAGAAGTTTGTGCTCGACGCAGCTGCTGCGGATCATCTTGTTGTTGTTGCCCGCAGCACTGGCAAAGCCGGTGATCACAACGGCATCAGTCTGTTTGTGGTCGATGCCACGACCCCAGGTATTAACATCCAGCCGCTGAGCATGGTCGACAGCCGCAGCGCCGCCAACGTCAGTTTTGACAAGGCAAACGTGCCAGCAAGTGCCTTGTTAGGTGTCGAAGGTGCTGGCTGGCCCGCACTGGAGCGAACCCTTGATATTGGGCGTATTGGTTTGTCTGCCGAAATGCTGGGCAGCATGCAGGAAGTTTTTGATCGCATCGTAGACTACCTGAAACAACGTACACAGTTTGGTGTACAAATTGGCGCGTTCCAGGCCCTTCAGCATCGCTCAGCCCTGATGTACTCAGAAATTGAGCTATGCAAATCACTGGTGCGTAAAGCACTGTCAGAACTGGATCGTGGTGAAGATGCACAAGACCTTCCCGCGCTGGCAAGCATGTGTAAAGCCAAGCTATCTGAAGTATCTGCCTTGATCAGCAACGAAGGCGCGGCCGCATCGCCCGCAGGATCGAGGCCGCAGGGCTCAGCGTGCCGA
>DITX01000012.1 GCA_002422225.1 Gammaproteobacteria bacterium UBA6173 | reverse complement strand
AGGTATTGTCGATTCCCGGCTCACCTGTTGGGCTGACTAAACCAGTGTCGGTATTGCCGTCCAGATTGAGCCCTTCCGCTACATTTCCTGTCATCGGCACCAAACCAAGATCGGGATAGGATGTGGGTTCACATAGACGTTTGCACGGTCCTTGCTACGAAACGCCATCTGGTTTTGTCCATGCGAGGGGTTGCGACTTGGATTGGCAGGGTTGCGTAATCACTGCGCTTACTCTCGGGTGTAACCCGCACGAATCAACACCTCAACCCAATCCAGCTCTGGGTTGACGCCCAGTGGACAATCGCTGCCAGGGCCTTCTATNNNTGTTGTCACCGACAAACAAACAGCTTTGACGAGTTCAGTTCTGTTTAGCATGAATCAATCCCCTGAGCCTTAGGTTATAACATCGCTGACGGCCCGGGCCGTGCGCATTGAGCCAGTACCAAACTCGCCCACCGGCGCGCCGGCTAACTGCATCGCTGTTAACGACACTCTTGTCACAGACTCTCCCGGCGCATGAATGTGTTGCCCCGCTTTGTGCCTAACACCTGCACCACCCGCCAACATCATGGGCATATTCTCAAGTGAATGGATCTTGGCATATCCGGTATCACTGAACGCAAACACCAGGCAGTTATCCAGCAAGGTGCCAGCGCCTTCTTTGACCGCATCGAGCTCCTCCAGGAAGGCCCCAAAACCGTCCATGACCAGTCCTGCCAACTTGCTGGACTCAGGTTGATAACCCAGCTGTGCATGAGTCGGTTCATCGTGGGTAATCTGATGATAAATTTTGCTTTGCCCGGCCACGTACGTTTCTGAGGTGCCGCCAGTGTGGATAAAGTTGAATACACGGGATTGATCACACGCTAGCCCCATGGCCAACAAGCGCGCCATGACGCGGGTATTGCTGTTGACAACATCAACGGATGCGGCACGCGCCATTTCTGCTGGTGTATCCGGCAATACACAGGCATCGCGAGGCTCTGGACGCTGCAATTGTACCGCTAGCTGATTTTCCATTTCACGCAAGGACGTGAAGTATTGCTCCAGCTTGATCTGGTCGTCATGCCCGACACTACGTAACAACGACTGACGCTGCTCAGTCACTGCAGACAACACACTCTGACGCAACATGATTGCTGGGTCTGGCGCCCAATGATCGCTGTTTGGATCCTGAAATCCATCACCAAACAAGCGACGATACAAGGCAACCGTTGTCTGATCAGGCGACGCAAATGTAGATCCGGTGCGGGTAGAGTAGCTGATCGAACGACGAGAGATCGAGGCGTCTATATCCAGCACTTTAAAACGTGTTGAACCGCCAATGGCATCCGCCACACGGGTATCCAAGGTCTGGGCGTCAAATCGTCCGCTACCCGCAGGTGCCACTCCCGACAGGATGGACGCATGACCACTCCAATGCACAAGGTTGGGCCGGGTATCCGGAATAGCACGAAAACCTGAAAACACCGAGACTTTGTGTTTCAACGCGGCAATCGCCTGCAACTCCGGCGTAATCTCATAATCCGGCCCGGTCTTCTGTGGCACCCAACGCGTGCCACCCGCGGGAGTATCAGTGAGCCCCAGACCCCCAGAAATAGGTACCAAAGCGTGTGGGAATGGCGCTGCCATCGGCATACGCATTTCCATTATCGTTCAGAAACAGATTCAGCAATGGCAGCCCCATACTGACAGTTGCGCCACCTAATACGCCTTTAAGCAGTGAGCGTCGATTGAAGTTCTTTGCCATGATTCATTCTCCCTTCGGTTGTGATTGGGCCAGTGAGGTGTCTGGCGTAAGACTGTTGTTATGAGCGACACCCTGCGGTAGCACAACCTGAAAAAACTCCGGTGTCCGCGCTATCTGGCTGAACAGCGCAGGTACCAGATAACCGTTGCCGGTAAACTGTTCAATTTGTGAATTGATATAAGCCCGCTCTGCGCTGCCAGGCATACGGGCAGCTCCGTATGCATAGACATTGCGGACAAGGCAAGAGGGCGCCCGGGGATCGTTGCACAAAAGCTTGCCCAGCCCACGACACTGAACCCTCCGTATCCGAAGTATGCGCCACCGCCCTATCCATCACCACCGAATAACCTAGACCAAAACCATAACCAGGACCGCTCAACCACAGCGGCAGATCGCCAGTATGGTTGGCAAAAATCAATTCAACTGTTTTTGAGCCCAGCAGCCGAACGCCATCCAACTCGCCACCATTCAACATCATCTGCTGAAAGCGAATGTAATCATGAGCGGTAGATACCAGCCCACCCGCTCCTGAAAAAAACGCACGCGGGCCGGCTACATAGTTACTGCGCCCGTCACCCACTTCCGTCAGCATCATGCGATTACCATTGTCTGCGTCAGGGCCATACAAAGTAGCAAAACGATTAACTTTGTCCGGTGGCAAGTAGAAATGTGTATCGTTCATCTGAAGAGGCGCAAAAATCCGCTCACGCAAAAACGTATCCAGATCATCGCCAGAAATTACTTCCACCAGACGCCCCACCACACTGGTCGCCGCAGAATATTCCCAACGTGTGCCCGGCTCATACCGCAGCGGAAGTGTTGCCAGGCGCTCTGTCCAGCTCGCCAGATTCTCTTCGCCTCGCACACGCGACACCTCTGAGTAACGCGCAATATCACCCCGATAGCTGTTCATCAGACCGGCAGTATGCGTCAGGATGTGCGTAAAACTGATGGGAGTTTTTGCCGGTTCGAGCCGAGTGGTTCCGTCAGAGTTTTCCACCTCAACCATCAGCTTTGGAATAAATGCGATTGTCCGGATTCAGCTATTCAGAAACCTCAGTATTTGCTCATTCAACAGGTCTGGTGCTTCCAGATGTGGGTTGTGCCCTACATTCGGAAACAAAACCAACGATCCGTTTGACAATAAATCCACCGCGCGCTGAGCAGTCTCCGGATAATTTGGCCCATCCACCGCCCCGCCCACCAGCAAAGCCGGGGCATTGATACTCGGCCAGAAGGCATCAACCGGCAGCGCAATCAATTGACTATTCATTGATCTCACCAGATTCAGGCGATGAAAATCGCCACTCAAGGCGTGGCCGTAACGAATCCGCACATGCTCCATATACTCAGGACGCCAGTTCACAATGCGATTGTGCTCCTGACGGAGATTGGCAGCGTAATGCGCCTGTAGATCAGGCTCCGGCATGCCTGCGCTCGGTGCGCTCCAGGCCCGCCCGCGCGCTGAGTTATTCAATGCAATCGGATTGACCATAATCAAATGCGTCACTCGGTCAGGGTAAATGTGTGCGTAGCTGCTTGCCAGTCGCCCACCCAAAGAGTGCCCGGCTAACGCTGCCTGCTCAATGCCCAGGTGATCAAGGATAGCCATGACATTGGAAGCATGCAGATTAACGTCATACGGAATAATGGGTTTTGATGAGCGCCCCCAACCCAGCCGGTCAATCGCAATCACTCTGAAGCCTGCAGCAGCCAGCACCCGCATAGTATCTTCCCAATACCAGCTGTAATAACTGCTGCCATGTAGCAGCACAACCGCGCGACCATTGACAGGGCCCGTAGGCGCAACATCCATATACGCAATGCGCACATCCTGGCCATACAGATTCCGATGCAAGAAATTCACCGGATAAGGATAAGCAATCTCCTCCAGATTAATGGATACAGGCCCCCAGTCGGCAGGCGGACTGTCCGGCGGAGCCTGCGAGTAAGAAACAGCAGGAAGAACACAAAGCGACACCGCAGCGAAAGCCGCTACAAGCATTCTGGAGACAAGCAAACAAGTCAATCGAGGCATGCAAAAATCCCCTGTTCTCATTATCGGTTCAAGCCACATTCAAACACGATCGCCGTAATCTGACAAATCAACACACGACGGAACAAGCTGCACAAGCAAAAGTCCAGCTACAACTGAGACAAACAGAAGTAAAACCATTCCGGAGTGAGCAACGGGAGCGGGGTGACACACCGGACCAATCAGGCCGCGCCTATTCTTTAACGGGGCGCCCGAAAAGCGTGAGGACTGTTTGAGCTCCGAGCCCGCGAAGCGCGC
>DITX01000047.1:27570-30733 GCA_002422225.1 Gammaproteobacteria bacterium UBA6173 | reverse complement strand
TTGACCAGTCCCTGAGCATGACGCTGCCGTACCAGTGCTTTTTCCTTATTGGGAATGCCGGATGCCATCGGGCCAGCGGGCACAAACACCGCGGGTAAGTGCCCAAATTTGAGCGCGCCGATCAACATGCCGGGTACAATTTTGTCACACACGCCCAGACACACTACGGCATCAAAGGTGTTGTGACTGAGGCTGATCGCAGTGGCCATGGCGATGACATCACGGCTGAACAAACTCAACTCCATGCCTGGCTGGCCTTGGGTGACACCGTCGCACATGGCGGGCACGCCGCCGGCCACTTGAGCAGTGGCATGATGCTGCGCGGCAACCTGTTTGATGATATTGGGATAACTCTGTAAGGGCTGATGCGCGGAAAGCATGTCGTTATAGGAGGTAACGATGCCGATATTGGGCGCCTGCATGCCCGCGATCAGTTGTTTTTCATGAGCGGAACACGCGGCAAACGTGTGCGCGAGATTGCCGCAAGACAGGCGTTTGCGCGGCGGCAGATGCTGGCGTGTGGCGCTCATCAACGCGAGGTAATCCTGTCGCGACTGCCGGCTGCGTTCCCGAATGGTACGGGTGACCGCTTCCACTGTAACGTTCATCATTTCAAAAGCCTCGGTGCTTTGCGTCTGACTGGTTTGTGGTTAACAGGGTGCGTAAAAAATATCGGTATCTACATTGTCAGCGTGCAGGATTGCCCGAACCGGCATGTCCTTGACAGGGCCTGGCTCTAATGCCGCCTTCAAGGTGCTCAATTTAGATTCACCTACAATGTAAAGCATGCGCTGGCCGGCCTCCAGCAAGGTGCGCAGGCTAAGGCTCATGCGGGTAAATGGCATATTCGCGGGCCGTAACGCTCTACACACAGCTGGGTCTGAGGTGTCCAGAGCATCCTCAAGACCTTGGGCATGCGGAAACAGCGACGCCGTGTGCCCATCGTTGCCCATGCCCAGCAGCACCAGATCCAGTGGCAGAATACTTGCTGACAACCAGCGATGCAGTTTTAGCTGCCCGGCAAACGCATCAATCGCACAAGTCTTCATGCTCACCAATCGTGCGGTCGCGGCAAAGTCTTTGATTAACTCCTTTCTGATCAGGGCGGCGTTGGAGTCCGGGTGATCTTCATCCACCCAACGTTCATCAACCAGACTGACAATGACGTCGGACCAGGGTAAATCGATGTTTGCCAGTGTGTTGTACAGCGCCGCCGGGGTACTGCCGCCAGACACTGCGATAGACGCGTGTCCGGTCAGTGTAATTCGACTGCGCAGCAAATCCTCGATTCGACGGCTTAGTGCCTTGATAAGTGTTTGATTATCAGGATATTCGTTAAGCGCCCAACTCATGATTCAGTCCTGCCACTGTCGGTTGTCGCGAGCAACCAGCGCAATACTGTCAGTTGGCCCCATCGACCCTGACACATAGGGTACTGCCTTGAGTTTATGTGTGCTCCAGCCCTCGCGAATGTCATCAATCCAGGCCCATGCCGCTTCCACCAGATCTGCCCGCATAAACAAAGTGGAGTTGCCGCGCATGACATCGTACAGCAAGCGTTCATAGGCATCAGGAACATGTCGGTCGGTGAAGGCATCGGTCAATGACAGATTTAAGGACACCGACTCCAGTGGAAAGTTGTCATCCAGACCAGGCACTTTGTTTAACAAATGCAGCCGGATGCCTTCCTCGGGTTGTAATTGAATCACCAGCCTGTTGGCAGAGTCGCGGCCTGTTTGATCCTGAAAAATGACGTGCGGCAATTCCTTGAATTGCACCACTATCTCGCAATATCGTCGTTGAAGCCTCTTGCCGGTGCGTAAGTAAAACGGTACGCCGGCCCAGCGCCAGTTATTGATATGTGCCTTGATCGCCACAAAGGTTTCCGTGTTGGAGCGCGCCGTGGCGCCTTGTTCAGCCGTATAACCCGGTACTGCTTCGGACCCGATATTGCCAGCGGTGTATTGCCCGCGAACTGTTTTTTCAGCCACGTCGCGGCCCTTGATCGGCGCCAGACTGTGCAGCACTTTGAGTTTTTCGTCGTGAACTGCACGTGGTGACAAAGAGGCTGGTGGTTCCATCGCCAGCAGGCACAGCAGCTGCAACAGGTGATTCTGGACCATGTCACGCAACGCACCGGCTTCATCATAAAAAGACCAGCGACCGCCGGCGCCCACCGATTCGGCAGCAGTGATTTGGACGTGATCAATGTAGTTGTTGTTCCATAGTGGTTCAAACAAGGCATTGGCAAAGCGCAGCGTTAGCAGGTTCTGCACGGTTTCTTTGCCCAGGTAGTGGTCGATCCGGTAAATCTGGCTCTCTTTAAAAATCGACATCAAACTGGCGTTGATCTGTAAAAAACTCTCTTGGTCGTGGCCCAGGGGTTTTTCAACCACCAAACGCATATTCTCGCGCGCCAGGCCTACCGCCCAGAGTGATTGACACACGGGTGCAAAGATCGCGGGCGGCGTAGCCAGGTAGGTAATCAAGTCACGTGACTTATCGGTAAATACCTCTCTGCTGAGTACCGATAAGGCGGCTTCGCTGGTGGCATCCAGACTGTAGCTGTGCAGGCGGGCTAAAAATCGTTGCTGCACCTTCGCATTCAGTGGCGCCGCGCCGCAATATTCCGTGAGCATCAGCAAAACTTTGTTGCGGAAGTCGGCTGCGTTCAGTGCTGTGCGTGAAACACTGACAATGCGCAGGCAGGCTGGCAGGCAGTCAGCCTCATCCAGATGAAACAACGCGGGATACAACTTGCGGTATGCCAGATCGCCATCGCCACCAATAATCAGTATGTCGCAGATCATGCCTGTCTCCGGCCATGTCAATAATTCATCGGCTCAAGCTAAGACAAGCAAGCTGCGGGCCAAACTTACCAGACCAGATCGTCGGGTATCGGGAAGTCCTTGTATGCATCGTCCAGAACCGATTCATCGATTTTGCTTTTAGCATCAAATAACACGGCCTCAGGTGAGCGTTCTTTGATGCGTTCTGCAGTATCTCGATTGGTTATGACAGCACGTTTACCGTCACCACAAATAAGCAATTGCCCAGAGGCCAGCAAAGCGTGTTGGTTCTCTGAAACAAACAGATAACGAACCTTGCCGGTCGCAGGATCTTTAAAATTAAACCGGATTTCCCCGTCAGGCTTCACGGCATG
>DITX01000047.1:16677-27422 GCA_002422225.1 Gammaproteobacteria bacterium UBA6173 | reverse complement strand
AGAGATTTTCCCATAACTGTTTTCCTGAAACTGTCTGTCTTCGCACATAGCCTAGCTGAATCGCCCCTGTTAGCCTAGCGTCAGCAGCATTGCGCCGAGGTTTTGCAATGCTAGAATGCCAACAGATAGATTAATGGATCCCGCCACTGTGGTTGGGGTTGCAACCCCGGCTTTGGAGCGCCAGCCAGCATGCCACCTGCCCCACCGCAGATGCCCGAACAAACAAGCTCGCCGGACGAGACAGTTGTCGAAACGGCTGCGACGCCCGAACGCCCGGCAGGTCGTGCGGTATGGTTGCGCCGAACCTTGAACCTTTCCCAGAAAGAAGCTGTTGCCTCGGCCACCATGACGGCCACGGGTGACAACTTTTTTAATGCCTTTGCAATTTTTTTGCATGCCACCTCACTGCAAATGGGCTGGCTGACTGCCATACCACAGTTGTTTGGTGCGATGTGTCAGCTGATGTCTGCCTGGCTGGGTAACTACCTGCCACGTAAGCCCATGGTTGTGGTGGCCGCTGTTGTGCAAACGCTGGTGGTCATGGGGTTGGTCGCACTGGCGGTGCTGCGCCCTGACAACAGTGTGCCATGGTTGATTACGCTTGCGGTGTTTTATTTTGGCTGCATCAACTTTATTCAGCCGCAGTGGCGTGCCTGGATGGGAAGTCTGGTGCCGCAGCGGCGACGAGGTGCGTTTTTTGCGTCCAGAACACGCTTGACGATGGTGGCGTCACTGGTGGTGTTCGCTGGCGGTGGCGCTCTGTTGAGTTTGAGTGAGCGCGCCGATTTAGTCTGGCTTGGGTTTGCAGCCCTGTTTACCACGGCAGCGATTGGCCGGGCGTTTTCAAGCAGATTGTTATACCTGATGCATGATCCGGATCCGCGGCCCCACCGTGATCGGCGTAAAGGTTTTTTGCAGAGCATGAAACAGTTGTATGGGTCCCTGCAGGATAAAACCTTTCGCGACTACAGTTTTTTTGTGGCCGGCATGCAGGGGGTAGTTGCGATTTCCGCGCCCTTTTTTGCCGTGTACATGCTGCGTGATCTGCAGTTTACCTACATGCAATACAGCCTCAATGCCATTGCATCAATCGTGACACAGTTTATCAGCCTGAGTTTCTGGGGCCGGTTCTCCGACAGATTTGGCAATCGCATTGTGATGCAGTTCTGTTGTATGACAATTCCGATTATCCCGGTGTTGTGGATGATCTCGCCCGACCCGATGTACCTGATTCTGGTGCAGGTGGTTTCAGGACTGGTGTGGAGTGCTTTTAGCCTGAGCACCGCCAATTACCTGTACGACATCCGACCCCCAAAAAGTGATTTTGCGGTTTATGCCGCCGTGCAGTCCGCGCTCGGTGCCATTGCCGTATCCATTGGCGCCGTGTTCGGCGGAATTATCGCCGCGAGCACGCCCTTTTTGTTCGAGAAACTGGGGTTTCTGGATAATTGGCTGTCAAGTCAGTTATTTGTCGTATTTTTTGTGACTGCGATTCTGCGTTTTGCTGTGGCATTGTGGTTTCTGCCACGGGCAAACGATCCGATTGCGCGGCGGCGACCCAAGGTGCTGCAATTGATCTTGCGCATATCACGATTTAACGCAATTACCGGGGTCAGCCTGGATTGGCTCAGTGTGACACGCAAGAACGCCCGATCTGTGCCTGATGAGGATGCTGACCAGGACGCCCCCGCGGAAGCGGATCACAACCAGGCCAGCACTGACGCCGATGAGTCCCGTCCCAGACAATAAACCCGTACGCCGAATTTTTACTGTTACCGGAGACATACCAAATGCTCATGCAAAACAATTTGCAGTTAAAATCGCGCAGTCACTCTGGCGTTACGTGCTTTGCAAAAACTGCCCTCACGGGCGCGTTGATGGGACTTGCCGCAGCCTCGTATGCGGATGAAACCCGATTGCTGGCAATTGGTGTGGCGCCATCCGCCGACCGTATTGGCAAGGATATCGCCACGCTGGCGGGGTTTGGCACACGCCATACCTTGTCGGATGCCGTGTCTGATACCCGCGGTATTGGCGCTGCCCGGCGCTGGATCAAGTCAGAGTTCGATCAGATCTCAGCGGCATGTGGCGGTTGTCTTGAAGTGATTTATGTCAGTGGTGTGGTATCGGGTACCGCACGTATTCCAAATGCCACCGAGGTTGTTAACGTGGTAGCGATACAACGTGGAACGCGCGATACCAATCGTTTTGTGGTGATGAGTGGAGATATTGATTCCCGCATCAGCGACATCATGAATGCAACCGATGACGCCCCAGGCGCCAATGACAATGCGTCCGGCATGGCAGGTGTGATCGAAACCGCCAGAGTCTTGTCGCAGTACCAGTTTGAAGGGTCCATTATTTATACCGGTTTATCGGGCGAAGAACAGGGTTTAAACGGTGGCGCCATACTGGCCAGTTATGCCCGCGAACAAGGCTGGAATCTGCAAGCAGTCATCAACAACGACATGATTGGTAATATTCGCGGCATCAACGGCGTGATCGACAACACCACTGCCCGCGTGTTCTCCGAAGGTACCCGTGCGGTGGAAACGCCGGAAGAAGCCAGTCAACGTCGTTTCCAGGGCGGAGAAGTCGACTCAGCGTCTCGCAACATTGCCCGTTATATCGATGTACTGGCTGATCTGTATGTGCCAAATCTGGATGTGATGATGGTTTACCGGCTCGATCGGTTTGGTCGCGGCGGGCATCACCGGCCATTTAATGATGCGGGTTTCCCGGCTGTGCGTATTATGGAGACCAACGAAAACTACAACTGGCAACATCAGGATATCCGCGTCGAAAACGGCATTGCGTACGGTGATGTGCTCGAGCACGTGGATTTTGATTATGCCGCCAAATTGACCGCTCTGAATGCCGTAACGCTGGCGTCAATGGCGTGGGCGCCTGCCCCGCCGCGCAATGTCACCATCAGCGGTCAGGTCAGCCCCAGCACGACGCTGAAATGGGAGAAAGTCGAGGGTGCCAGCGCCTACCGGGTACACTGGCGTTTAACCACCGACGCGCAATGGACACATTCGCGCCTGGCGGGTGACGTCAGCGAGTTCACGCTGGAAAACGTGGTAATTGATAACTACTTCTTTGGTGTGTCCAGCGTGTCAGCACAGGGCATTCAGAGCCCGGTGGTGTTCCCGGGCGCTGCAGGCGCTTTTTGATCCACCCGGCTGTCAGTCAATGACCACATTACGGATCACGGCGTAAAAATCGCTGACACCGCGTTTAAACGTGGTTTCAGGGACCCGTTCATCGTTGCCGTGCACGCCGGTGTGCTCACCATCATCTGTGATCATCGGGTTAAATCCATAACTAATGATGCCCAGATCACGGGTAAAGTGACTGTCGGTGAACCCGGTGGTAACCAACGGAATGACTCGTGAGCCGGGATGCAGCTCACCGGTGACATTGCGAATGGCTTCAAACAAGCGCGAATTTGTGGTGGAGATAGCCGGCGTAAACGCCATGATCACCTCCACCGTGACACCTGTGTGTGCAATCAAGGATTCCAGCTCAGCCACAAACTGCTCCGCAGGTTTGTCTGGCAGGATGCGACAATCGAGTTCAGCCCAGGCTTCCGGCGGTATCACATTGATTTTGCTGGAACCTTCAAAGCGGGTCATGGAGCAGGTGTCTCTGATCAAGGCATTGTGGCCGGGACGCTGCTCATGCAGGCGCTGCACAAACGCTGGATCCTGAATGGCGCTGTTCAAGTCTGCGTAGGCTGAGGCCCATTCATCATTCATGGTCTCTGACAACGCCACAAAATAGTCGTCTACCGGCGGAATAATCCGTGGTGGAAACGGATTTTCCAGCAAGGTGTTCAAGGCTTGCACAATGCGTGTGACGGAGCTGGTGGTGCGTGGAGACGAACCGTGGCCGGGTACATCCACTGCTTTCAAATGCAACCAGACCGGCACTTTCTGGGTGACTTCAACGCCAAACGCCACGTCACCGGCGCTGCTGCGACTACCGCCACCCCCCTCGTTCAGCAAAATTCCTATGCCTTCAAAAATCTCGGGACGGTTGTTTATCAACCAGCCCACACCAAACTCGCCACCCGCCTCTTCATCGGCGGTTGCCAGAAAAACCACATCGCGATTTAGCGGCTGACCGGAGGTATGCAGGTTCAGAAAGGCCACCAGCTGCGCAATACCCAACCCTTTCATGTCACGTGTGCCACGGCCATAGATGTAGCCGTCTTTCAACTCCCCTGACAAGGGATCAAACGTCCAGTACTGGCGATCAGCAGGCACCACATCAGTGTGTTGTAGCAGGATCAGACCTGGCTCATTGCCGCCCTCCAGTCGCGCCCAGATATTGCCTCGCCCGGGTGCGCTTTCTGCCGTTTTATAAGGAATGCCATAGCTGTCAAAAATGCGCGCATAGAACTCAACTGCCCGAAACTCGTTGCCGGGTGGATTGATGGTGTCAACACGCACAAATTCCTGTAACCACTGCACGGCATTATCGTCTGCCGGTGTGGTTTGAGCGAATGCCGCAGGCAGCAACATCGCCGACATCAGCAGGGTCAATGTCAGTTTCGCTAGCGCTTGCATAGAAAGGGTTATTTTGAATGCCTTGTTATTGATCTTCACCATGGTCTCCGGTTGTGGCTATTGGTAGTATATTGTTAGCAATATGGATGCCAGACAACGGCACGAGGACTCGATCATGACATCAGCAACAATAAAGCTCCGCATCGGAAATGCACTGCCACCCGGAAATCAGGCGGAAAGTGCCAGAGTTATCAGTTTATGGAAAACCATAGAGGGCTTTTTAAAACAAAAACCCTTTGTTGCGATGGCGGGCATCAATGCCCAAAGCTGTGAGTATCAGGTCAGTCTCGACGCCTCTGCACTGCTGACATTGATGGAGCAAGCTGTCTCCAATGCGGGCAGTTTTGATGCCTATGCCACAAAACAGGGCGCAGACAGTCGCTTGCCAATCAGTGCTGCCTTGATTTTTTCTGTCAGCTCTAGGGGTAAATCGCTTGCTGAACTTGAGTCCTACCAACTGGTCAGTGTGTTTATTCAGCAATTGGTGCTGGCCTGCAACATTAGTTTGCCAGGGTCAATCCAGATATTGGATGCGCGATTTGACGGTGACGGTGCCCATCGATATGAAGCGCAAGCATTTGACAGCAGAATTTTGTACGGGGCCATGAAAGCCTCTAGCTACAACGACTGGCCTGTCCTGGCAGTGCAATCCTTCGAACAGGTCTGGGAATGGCTGGCGAGCTGTGAAACCAGTTGTACAGATACTGCATTAAAAAATATCAACAAGGTATTGTTTACGCAGCTAAAAGTGGCAGAGCAAAGACATGAATACAGTGCGCGCACTGTGCTGCTGGTGATTTACCAACTGGAAGTCCTGTTGGACTGTCGTCAGGCGGGTAATCACGATTTATTACACGCCAGAGCGCGCAGTGTGCTTGGAGCAATTCCCGAGCAATCCAACTGTTTGCGAGAACTTCAGGAAGTGCGCAATAACCTGTTTCTCGCAAGCCAGCCTGTGCATCGCCCACCCTTGATCTGCAACGCCACAGAAGATGCCCTGCGTGGACAAATTGGCCAGCACAACAGTGCTGTTGAATCGGGTTCTGCAATGGTGTTGGCGCTGCTGCATGATTTAATTAAACATGATGCCCAGTCATACACCTTCAGTGAAAGCTGGAAGCGCATGTGAACAGGCTTGACTGAACGCGACGTGGTTCAAAACTTTTTACAGGGAGCATGATCATTACCGCCATTGCAACATTAACCATGAGTCCAGCTGTTGATATGTTTGCCAGTACCGATCGTTTTTACGACGACAGCAAAACCCGATGCCAGATCAACAACCGCGCGCCGGGTGGAGGCGGAATCAATGTGGCGCGCAATCTGCGCCGCCTTGGTTTGGACGTGTGTGCGGTATTCCCGGCTGGCGGTCATCATGGGGATTTGCTGGCGCAATTATTGACCGCCGACGGACTGCCGTTTCAGCGCATCGACATTAAAAACGAAACAACACAAAACATTGCCTTGAGTGAATCCAGCACGGGTAAAGCGCTTCATCTGGTGTTTCCGGGCGCAGTCTTGTTTCCCGATGAATGGCAGCGCTGTCTGGATGCCATCGCAGCGTTGACGCCTGCACCACAGATGCTGGTGATCAGTGGCAGTCTGCCACCGTCTGTGCCTGCCACGTTTTTTGCAGAGGTGGTTCAGCTCTGCAAAAGCCGAGCGATCCGCGTGGTGCTCGATACATCGGGTCCTGCATTGCGCCCTGCTTTAGAGGCCGGGGTATATTTTGTAAAACTCAATCGCGAAGATTTTACAGCCTTGGGGTACAACGGACCTGATACCCCGCAGGATCGCCTTGATGCCATGAAAAAAATGGTGGAAGCGGGTTGGGCTGAACACCTGGTTTTAACACTGGGGCCAAATGGTGCGCTGTTGGCGAGCCGCACTGGCGAGTGTATGCATGTGACGCCACCGCCGGTGACCGTGATCAGCCATGCCGGTGCGGGCGACAGTTTTGTATCGGTGATGACCTGCAAGTTGTACCAGGGTAAAGCCGTCGCCGAAGCGTTCAGTTATGGCGTGGCCGCCGCTGCGGCGGCCATCAGTACACCGGGTAATCAGCTGGAAGATTTTGACTGGCTGGCGCGCGTATATGCCGGTGTTGTCCGCAGGATCTGATCCACTGCACTTGGAAAAAGCTCAGCCCATCAACTCAAATGTCCGGTAAATGCAGGCGTGCCCGATGCCGTGTCGGGAGAAACCTGGCAAATTGCCATAGGCCGAATCGGCAGCGTCAGTTTCAAAAGCGGCGCACAGGCTGTAGACATCTTTGTTTACAAATACGTACTCATACGCTTCACCGGTGACAGGATCTTGCCAGCGTAAATTGCGTGTTGCTTCTGCAAGTTCCTGCAACGTGTGAGGTAATCGCTGTTGTGCGCTCCGAAAATTATGAACAGCCTCAATGATCAGACCCAGATCTGCGACGCGCTGCTCATCATTGCGCTTGGCCACAGTCTCGGGCGATGGCTCAGGCCATGCTGAAATCAGCAACAGGTAAATGGCCAGCATAATCAGGCCTGAAATCAGTCCAATCAGAATTTTATTAACCATAAATGTCTGTATCCTGCATGAATAATGTTCGCGTAACTCAATACAGGCGAGGGCATTTTTACCGGGCGTGGTTGATGCTACGCCTTCTGGTGTTGGGTGACAATGTGGGTGGTGAGAGAGGGACTAATCGAACTCTGACGCCCCTGCGGGCTTCGCGCTGACGNNGCTGACGCGCTCGTTTTAACTTGCTGCGCAAGTTATCGAACTCTGACGTTCAAATCTCTCTCCGCCGCTGGGCTGCGGTTGTTAACTACGGGTGAGAGATGGGCATTGCAGGCAGTAGATTCTAAAAGTGGCGGAGGGAGAGAGATTCGAACTCTCGAAGGACTTTCATCCTCGCCGGTTTTCAAGACCGGTGCAATCAACCGCTCTGCCATCCCTCCGCAGCGCGCGAAGCCGGCATGTTACTACAATTTATTTATCAGTCAACTGACTTTTTTGCCTGAGGGCTGTTTGCGATGGCATTTGCTGGAAACCGAAAATCGTTGATTTTGGTACTTTCATCCGTATGATGAGGCCGTGAAAGAGAAAAGCCACTTTGCCGATCTTTAACACTGAGATTCCAACGGTTAGATCCGTTATCTCGGGCACTGTGAATCAAGGAATGTTTTTGTTGTTTAACCGGAGGTTTATTGTATGAGTCAGTATCAACTTGAGTCCACCCACACCCGCGAATCGTCGCTGGCGGTGAACAAGGTTCTTAAAAACACCTATTTGCTGTTGGGGCTGACCCTGGCATTCAGTGCCATGACAGCTGCGTTTGCCATGGCGTCCAACGCTGCGCCAGTAAACATCTGGGTCATGCTGATCGGTTTTTACGGTCTGCTGTTCCTGACGCATAAAATGGCCAATAGCGCCTGGGGTCTGCTGTGTGTATTTGCACTGACCGGATTTATGGGTTACACCTTGGGGCCAATCCTTGGGTATTACATGGCCTCCGCCAATGGGTCGCAACTGGTGATGACTGCGTTGGGCGGTACTGCGTTCATATTCTTCGGGCTCTCGGCATACGCCCTGATCTCAAAGAAAGATTTTTCATTCCTGAGCGGCTTTATGATGGCCGGCTTCCTGGTCATTCTGGCGGCGGTAGTTGCTAACATTTTCCTGCAGATCCCTGCCCTGCAGCTGGCACTGTCGGCTGCATTTATGCTGTTCTCAAGTGCGGCGATCCTGATGCAGACCGGTGCCATCATCAATGGTGGTGAGCGTAACTACATCCTGGCCACCGTGACGCTGTATGTTTCGCTGTACAACATTTTTATCAGCCTGCTGAACCTGTTAACCGCGTTTGGCGGCGAAGAATAATTCAGCGATTGATTGATGTTTTTTACTAAAGCCCCGGCCTGTCCGGGGCTTTTTGTTTTTAGCGTCAGCCTTGCGGCATAATGGTTCCCAACAAACCAGCGGACAAAAATCGCTGGGGTCTAAGTGACAGGCAAATTCTCATGATTATCAGTGTGATGGTGACAGGATCTCCGGTTTCGCAGCAGTCTGCGCAAACGGCTTTGTCTTTTTGTCAGGCGGCGTTGTCGGCCGGGCACCAGATTTACCGGGTATTCTTTTATGAAGATGCTGTACAACTCGGCAGTGCACTCAATGTTGCACCACAAGATGAGCGCAATTTAAATGCGGCCTGGTCTGAATTTGTCAAACAATATGAACTGGATGCAGTGATTTGTGTCGCCTCGGCGCTCAAGCGCGGCATTCTGAATGACAGTGAAGCAAGCCGTTATCAGAAGCCGGCAGCAAATTTGGCTGAAGGCTTTGACATATCCGGTCTCGGTCAATGGGTGGATGCCTGTTTAAATTCCGACCGTGTGGTGAGCTTTGGAGCATAGTTGCATGAAAACACTAACGTTTCTGTCGAGACAAGCACCTTTTGGCACGAGCAATGCCAAAGCCTGTCTGGACATGGTGCTGGCATCAGCTGTGTTTGAGCAGCGAGTAAACTACATCTTTATGGATGAGGGTGTTTGGCAACTGGTACGCGGGCACGAACCTGCGGGTATCCATGCAAAAAACACCATGGCCGCGCTGCAAGCGCTCGAATTGTACGGCGTGGAAAATGTCTTTGCGCTTGAGGAATCGCTGACTGAACGCAATCTCTCGCTTGCGCACTTACAGATTCCCGTGCGCCTGTGCACCCGCGCCGAGTTGAGTTCACTGATTAAAACCTCTGATGTGGTGACTGCTTTATGAGCACTTTACATATTGTGTCGTCATCACCCTTTGATTCGAATGCCTTTAGTTCAGCCTTGAAAACAGCTTCACAAGGCGATGCTATCCTGTTGATTGAAAACGGTGTTTACGCGGCAGTTGATGCGTTACAGATCGATAACTTGATGTCTGGCGCAATGCCCGATGTAACGCACTATGTGCTGTCGGAAGATGTTGATGCGCGCGCGTTGCCGCGCCTCAGAAACAACATTGCCAAGGTGGATTACGCCGGGTTTGTGGCACTGGTGTGTCAACATCACAACAGTGTCAGCTGGAACTGACAATGAGCGAGTCCGCAGCCAATCGTATGCTGCTATTGCCAGATCACAGGCAGATTGCGCTTGATCAGGATGGTTTTTTGCAAGCTTTGGCAGACTGGGACGCGGATGTTGCTCATGCGCTGGCGCGTGCTGAGAACATCGAACTGACAGTCGCGCATTGGGAAATTATCACGCTGGTTCAGCGCTTTTATCAACAAACAGGACTGTCACCGGCAACGCGGGCTTTGGTCAGACTCGTCGCACTGCAAGCCGGGCCAGACAAAGGTAAAAGCATCTATCTGATGAAACTCTTTGGGGGTAAACCCGCTCTGAGTATCAGTCGCATCGCGGGGCTGCCCCGCCCTGCCAATTGCTTTTGAACCTTTTCTTCTGACGCGGGGCTTTCTGCTATGATGCCGGGCTTGTGGCACGTAACACATAATCACTCAAGACAGGGCTATTTCAGGCAATGAATCCAGCAGACAGCGTACTGGCGATTAACAACGATCTTCCCATTCGCACCGACAAACCCGTGCATAGCGGCAAAGTCCGCTCGGTGTACTGGTTGAGCGCAGCGGACAGTGCGCGTCTGATCAAAGCACACAACTATCCTGTTCTACCCGACGCCCCGCTTGCCATCATGGTGATCAGCGATCGTCTGTCTGCGTTTGACTGTGTCTGGCATGCTGAAGGTGGTATGGCGGGTGTGCCGGGCAAAGGTGCGGCGCTCAATGCGATTGCCAGCCACTGGTTCAAATTGTTTAAACAACACGGTTTGGCAGACAGTCATATTCTGGACATCCCCCATCCCTTTGTATGGATTGTGCAAAAAGCACGACCAGTGATGATTGAAGCGATTTGCCGACAATACATTACGGGATCCATGTGGCGCGCATATAGTAAAGGTGAGCGCAATTTTTGTGGTATTGAGTTGCCTGATGGACTGACAAAAGATCAACGTCTGCCAGAATTGCTGATGACGCCTTCGACTAAGGGGATTTTAACAGGCATCCCGGGCGTGCCCGAGGCTGACGACGTCAACATCACCCGGCAGGATATTCTGAATAACTACGCGGCATTTAACTTCAGTTCAGCAACTGATGTTGATCTGTATGAAAAACTGCTCAGCGACGGTTTT
>DITX01000047.1:2462-16665 GCA_002422225.1 Gammaproteobacteria bacterium UBA6173 | reverse complement strand
ATTTATATGGACGAAGTGGGTACGCCCGATTCCTCACGTATTTGGGATGGAGCAGCTTACCGCCAGGGCAATATTGTTGAACAATCCAAAGAAGCTTTCCGGCAGTTCTTGCTGAATCACTTCCCGGACCCGGATATCCTGCTGAATAAGGATCGAATGCCTGAACGTATTGCACTGGCGCGCGACAATGCCTTGCCGCTGCATGCCATGATGCAGGTCTCTGAAACCTATCTCGGTATGGCTGAGAAAATTACTGGGCAGCGCATTTATCTGCC
Organism: Gammaproteobacteria bacterium UBA6173; assembly: GCA_002422225.1. Classification (GTDB taxonomy): domain Bacteria; phylum Pseudomonadota; class Gammaproteobacteria; order Pseudomonadales; family Pseudohongiellaceae; genus Pseudohongiella. The sequence continues at coordinate 16,390 of DITX01000047.1, read as the reverse complement.
GGAAAATCCCAAGGCCGAGATTGTGGAGATTCTGCGTTCGCGATATGGTCTCATCGACGGATAACACGCTCATTAACGACACGCCGGACGGAGAAAACTTGAGTAAGCGCGCGACAGAGATTGCAGACGAAATTCGTAGGCTGGAGCGGGAGTTGCGACAGGAAATTCAGCGTATTCGAATTGATAGTTTTGAAATTCGTGAAAAAACTATCCAGTTCAAAGAAGAGGTTTTATTACGTCATCGCAAGCAAGTATTGAGTCTTTTTACGTATATTCGCCGTGCAAAACTCAAACATATCATCAGCTTGCCCATCATCTGGATGTGTCTTTTGCCTGCTGTATTGATGGATGTGGTGGTGTGTTTTTATCAGTTTACCTGCTTTCCTCTGTACGGCATTCCCAAAGTCCGGCGCGCTGATCATGTCATTTTTGACCGTCGACATTTGCGCTACCTGAACGTGATTGAAAAACTTAACTGCCTGTATTGCAGTTACTTTAATGGCGTCGTGTCGTTTGCCAGAGAGGTGGGGGCCCGCACAGAACAATATTGGTGTCCCATTAAACATGCGGCACAATTAAAAAGTATTCATAGCCGTTACCATACCTTTGTGGACTTTGGTGACAGTGATCAATATCGCGCGAAGTTGCCAGATATCCGCAAAGATTTCAGTGATATCAAAGACTAATAAACATGCTGACAGGAGTCCCGTACCAGCAATATGAAAACACCATCCCGTTTGCAGCCACTGGAAGATGATGGCCTGATCAACGAAGTCATCAGCCAGTTGATGAGTGGCAAAGAGGCACAGGTTTATATCGTGCGTTGCGGCGACAAACTGCGCTGCGCCAAAATTTATAAAGAAGCCAACAAGCGTAGTTTTAAACAGGCAGCTTCCTATCAGGAAGGCCGTCAGGTGCGTAACAGCCGTGATGCCCGTGCTATGGGCAAAAAAAGTCGTTACGGTCAGCGCGGTCATGAAGAAGCCTGGTTGAATGCAGAAGTCGATGCCCTGCGCCGCCTGCATAATGCGGGTGTGCGTGTACCGCAAACACACGGGTTTGTCGACGGCGTGTTACTGATGGACATGATCACGGACGCTGACGGTGATGTGGCGCCACGTCTGAATGATGTGCAAATGTCCGCTGAGGATGCTGTGCGTTTCCACGCCAGTGTCATGCAGGACGTTGTCAAAATGTTGTGCGCCGGGTTGATTCACGGTGATTTGTCTGAGTTCAATGTGTTAATGGCCGCTGACGGTCCGGTGATCATCGATCTGCCGCAGGCGGTGAACGCTGCCGGTAACAACAGCGCTGCAGCGATGTTGATTCGGGATGTGGAAAACATGACACGGTACTTTGGTCGATTTGCGCCGGCGCTGCGCGGCACGTTTTATGGTCCGGAAATCTGGGATCTGTACCAGCGTGGTGCCCTGCGCCCGGGTGTAGCCTTGACCGGCAAATTTGAGCGTCGTGCCGAAAACGCCAATATCGATGAAATTATGGCTGTCATCGAAGACGCACGCGCGGAAGCTGAAGAAGCCGAGCAACGTCGACTGGCTGCCGAAAATCCGGATGATTAAAATCCGTTCAGGATTTAACCCTTGTGACACTTCGCTACCGCGATATTTTGCAAAAGGCGTGGCCAGTTGTGCTGGCCAATGCCTCTGTCCCCCTGCTCGGCCTTTCTGATACCGCAGTGATCGGCAATCTGGGAGCACTCAGCGACCTGGGCGCAATTGCTTTTGGATCGGTCATTTTCAGTTTTGTGTACTGGGGTTTTGGCGTTTTGCGCACGGGCACTACAGGCTTTGTGGCGCAGGCCGTGGGTGCGCGCGATGAAACTGAAGTGCGTGCGGCATTTATACGCGCGTTGATCATGGCGGTGTTGATCGGTGTGCTGCTGATTCTGATTCAGTCCGCCATATCCAGTGTGTCACTGAGTTTGTTACAAGGCAGCGATGCTGTTGAAACCATCACCCGTGATTACATTGCCACGCGCATCTGGGGTGCACCGGCTGCCTTGGTGTTGTTTATCCCTGTGACGCGCCTGTGAGGCAAAAGCACGCTGACCGCCAATGGCGACATCATGATCCGCACCTTACTGCTGGTGGCCAGTTTTGCCTGGTTTGTCCGGCAGAGTGCTCAATTTGGTGATGATGTGCTGGCGGCCAATCATATCGTGCTGCAGCTGATTTCATTTGCCGCGTTTTTTCTGGATGCGTTTGCGTATGTCGCAGAAGCACTGGTGGGTGAAGCTGCTGGTGCAAAGGATGTGGCTGTCTTTGACGCCGCTGTACGCAAAACCACTGAGCTTTCCGGTGTGTGTGCGCTTGGGCTGGCAGCGGTGATTGTGTTTGCGGGTAACAGCCTTGTGCCGCTAATCAGCCAACATGCATCAGTCACCGCCGCTGCGGCAACGTCCTTGCCGTTTGCTGCAATGTACGTGGCGCTCGCCTTTGCGGCATTTCAGCTTGACGGCATTTTTATTGGCACCACCCGTACCCGGGCGATGCGCAATGCCTCGGTAGTGTCAGCACTGGTGTTTTTTATGCTGAGCCTGGTGCTGATGCTGCTATGGCAATTGGCAGGATTGTGGCTGGTATTTATTGGTTTTGTGGTTTTGCGTGCGATTTGTCTGGTTTGGTATTTTCCGGCGCTGCGGCGCAGCATTGCACTTGCATAACGTTGTTGGACACTACTTGCCTGGGTTAAACCACGCCAGTTCGGTCTGCAGCTTGACCACTTTACCCACAATAATAATCGCCGGCGCCTTGATATCCGCTTGTTTGACGATGTCAGCAATGGATGCGAGTGTACCGGTCACCACGCGTTGTCTGGGTGTGGTGCCCTGCTCCACCACGGCAACTGGCATACTGGCGCTCATACCGTGTTTTTGCAGTTGCTCACAGATCACCGCTAAGGTAATCAGGCCCATATAAATCACCAGCGTCTGATCCTCTTTGACCAGCACGGGCCAATCCAGATCAGGCAAATCATTTTTCATATGACCAGTGACAAAACGCACCGACTGCGAATAATCCCGATGTGTGAGCGGAATGCCGGCATAACAGGCACAACCTGATGCCGCGGTGATGCCCGGTACGACCTGAAAGGGAATGCCAGCGGCCGCCAGTCTGTCGATTTCTTCGCCGCCGCGCCCGAAAATAAACGGATCACCGCCTTTGAGGCGCAAAACTTTGCGGCCTTCCTGTGCCAAGCGCACCAGCATATCGTTGATTTCTTCCTGCGGAACAGGATGATGTTTGGCTTCTTTGCCAACAAAAATACGCTCTGCATCGGGTCGCACCTTACTCATAATCTCATCGGATACCAGTCGATCAAACAGCACCACATCGGCGGCATACATCAGGCGCAGTGCTTTGAGTGTCAGCAGATCCGGATCGCCGGGACCAGCACCCACCAGATACACTTCACCCTGAACTGGCGCCTGCTCTGACTCAGTCAGCGCTTTTTCAAATAGAACCATGGCATCCTGTTCGCGGCCGTTAAGCACCATTTCAGGCATGGGGCCGGACAAGAGTTTTTCCCAGAAGCGGGTGCGATGACTGAAACTTTTTACACTGCTTTTGACGCGATCACGCAGACTGCCCAATACACTGGCGAGTCGCCCATAAGCCGCTGGCAACAGAATTTCGATTTTTTCTTTGAGCTGGCGCGTCAGCACCGGTGAGCTGCCGCCGGTTGAAATGGCAATCACCACCGGCGAGCGGTCCACAATCGCCGGCACAATAAAACTGCACAGCTCNNACATGGCGGTTGACGGCATCGTTGTCGGTCGCGGCAATCACCAGCACGGCACTATTGATGTCAGTATCTTCAAAAGCACGTTGGTGAATTTCACCGCCGTGTTTGTTGATGATGGTCTGCACTTCATCCCTGATCAGTGGCGCTACCACGACAATGTACGCACCGGTACGAGCCAATAACGCCGCTTTACGGCTGGCTACTTCGCCCGCACCCACCAGCACACAACGCTGGCCGCGCACATTCATAAAGACTGGCAAATATTCCATTTTATTCAATCTCTTATAAAGCGTGTTTAAATGGCTTTATAACTGGGTAATACCGCCCATATACGGCACCAGCACCGCCGGTATCTGCACAGAACCATCTTCTTGCTGGTAGTTCTCAAGAATGGCGACCAGCGTGCGGCCGATGGCCAGTCCTGAGCCGTTTAAGGTGTGCAACAGTTCGGGCTTGCCGGTTTCCGGGTTACGCCAGCGCGCCTGCATGCGACGCGCCTGATAGTCTTCAAAGTTGCTACAGGAAGAAATCTCGCGATAACAGTCTTGTGATGGCAACCAGACTTCAAGATCGATAGTGCGTGCAGCCCCTGCTCCCATATCACCACCACACAATTGCATGGCGCGATAAGGCAGTTCCAGCAATTGCAGAATGCGTTCGGCATGCCCGGTCAGCGTTTCAAGCGCGGCATTGGAATCCTGTGGGCGCACCATTTGTACTAGCTCTACTTTCTCAAACTGATGTTGACGGATCATGCCGCGGGTATCACGGCCATAACTGCCGGCTTCGCTGCGGAAACATGGTGTGTGGCACACGTATTTCAGTGGCAGCCTTTCTGCCGGCACAATCTCGTCGCGTACCAGATTGGTGACCGGCACTTCGGCGGTCGGGATCAGGTAGTATTCCTGTTCACCTTGCACACGGAACAGGTCCTCTGCAAATTTTGGCAGCTGCCCGGTGCCCATCAGTGAGTCGCTGTTGACCAGAAACGGCACGTAGGCTTCTTGGTAACCATGCTGCAGCGTGTGCTGGTCGAGCATAAACTGGATTAGGGCCCGGTGCAGTCGTGCAATACTGCCACGCAATACCACAAATCGTGAGCCGGTGAGTTTAGTGGCAGCCGCAAAGTCCATGGCCAGACCGTTCTGGGTCTGGAATTCACCCAGCGTCACATGATCTTTTGGCGTAAAGCTGAAGGTTTTGGGTGTGCCCCAGCGGTGCATTTCGACGTTATGCTTTTCGTCTTTGCCGGCAGGCACGATGTCCTGCGGCAGGTTCGGCAGCATGATCCAGGCGCTGTTAAACGCGTCCTGCACCTGCGCCAGCGACGCTTTGGCGGCATCCAGTCGATCACCCAGATCATTCACTTCTGCCAGCAGTGGTGCTACATCTTGTCCGGCTGCTTTGGCCTGACCTATGGATTTGGCGCGCAGGTTACGCTCGTTCTGCAACTTTTCAGTTTCCTGCTGCAGACTTTTGCGCTGGTTATCCATTTCTATAAAGGTATTCAGATCCAGTGTAACGCCGCGCTTGGCCAGCGCATTCACCAGTCGCTCGGGGTCAGCGCGTAAGAGTCTGGGGTCCAGCATAAAAGGTTTTCCTTGAGAATGACCCGTGGTATTTATCTTTTAACGGGTAGGCTAAAGTCAGGTGGCGGATTTTACGCCAGAGCGCGCGTCAGTGCCATGCCAAGCCACGTTGCCAGTAGACAAAACACCACACTGCTCAGCATATACAGGAGTGCTTGCAAGATCAGTCCGCGCTCAACCAGTAGTAAGGTATCCAGCGAGTAGGTAGAAAAGGTCGTAAATGCACCTAAGAACCCTACCATTAACAGCGCTCTGAGTTCAGCATTGACCGGCAATCGTTCTACCAGCAACACATACAGGATACCAATCAGCAATGAGCCGCTGACGTTGACCAGCCAGGTGCCGACGGGCAATCCGCTGAATACTCCGCTACTGGTGTTATTCCATGCATGCACAGCATTCACCGAAGCATGACGTGCCAGCGCACCGGCGGCGCCACCGGCAGCGATAGCAGCAATAGACCATGCAGACATGCTAACTCTCCTCATCCGTGATGCGGGTTTTCCGGTTGTCGCCAGCATAGCGCTTCACTGCACTCAATCTGTCCTGTTCACGCAACCACTGCAATTTTTCACCAATTTTGATCTCCAGACCATTTTTGACCGGGAAATAATACTGTGTGTCTTGGATTTCAGGCGGAAAATAATTTTCACCCGCTGCATACGCGCCGGGTTCATCATGGGCATAACGATACTCAGCCCCATGCCCAAGTTCTTTGTTCAGGCGCGTGGGTGCATTGCGTAAGTGCACGGGCACGTCATATCCGGGTTGTTTGCTGATATCAGCTCTGACTTGATTGAAAGCCATATACACGGCATTACTTTTTGGCGCGCAGGCCAGATACAACACTGCCTGTGCCAGTGTTAACTCGCCTTCGGGTTTGCCAAGTCGCGTGAGGGCATCCCAGGCGGACATGCAGATTTGCAGGGCGCGCGGATCGGCATTGCCAATATCTTCGCTGGCCATTCGCACTAGGCGGCGCGCAAGGTACAAAGGGTCACACCCGCCATCGAGCATCCGCATCATCCAGTACAGGGCGGCGTCCGGTGATGAGCCGCGCACCGCTTTGTGCAGGGCTGAAATCTGTTCATAAAATAAATCTCCGCCTTTATCAAAGCGGCGCACACTGCCCTGCAAAGCCTGGTCAAGAATATCAGCGCTGATTTCGTCTGTGTCATTCACCAGATCGCCGGCGATTTCCAGCAGGTTGAGCGCCTTGCGGGCATCGCCGTCAGCGGCTGCTGCCAGTCTTTGCAGATTGGCGCTCTCTATATGCAGTGCACGTTGACCCAAACCGCGCTGACTGTCCTGCAAGGCCTGCTGCATCAGTTGCACGATCTCGGCATCACTCAGACTCTGCAGGACATAAACGCGTGCGCGCGACAACAAGGCGTTGTTGAGCTCAAAGGACGGGTTTTCGGTGGTGGCACCAATAAACACAATGGTGCCCTCCTCAATATGCGGCAGAAAGGCATCCTGCTGGCTTTTATTAAATCGGTGCACTTCATCCACAAACAGCAGACTGGCCTGCCCAGTCATCTGCTGATGCTCTTTAGCTAGATCAATAGCAGCGCGGATTTCTTTGACGCCGGATAACACCGCAGACAGGCTGTCGTAACGCGCATCACACAGGCGTGCCACCAACCGCGCCAGACTGGTTTTACCGGTACCGGGCGGCCCCCATAAAATCATGGAATGCAGTTGGCCGCGCCTTAATGCTTCCCCCAAAGGTTTGCCTTTTGCCAGTAGATGGTTTTGACCAATGTATTCATCCAGATTACGAGGACGCATACGTGAAGCCAAGGGTTGCGCCCGGTTATCCACCACCCCGGCGTCTGTATCTGCAGGGGCAGTACTCAGAATGTCAAAGCCCGACTGTTTCACGTTTGTCTACGATGTCGAGAAAGTCATCGTCCGGGGTTTTAAACACAAACAGCGAGGAATCAAGCGCTATATTGACTTCACGGTTGTTGAACTCCCAGAACGTGCGCTGACCGTTGGTGTTGATCAGCAGGATGGAGACCAGTTCATTTTGCTCAAAATACAAAGAGACCTGTTCATACAGACTGGCCGGATCTTTTGGGTACAACAGAAACTCCCAGTCACTTGTGTTGACCGGAATGGCGCTGACGCTGTACTCCTCAACAATGGCGGCGGTGTTGCCACTCAGCAACTGGGCAGCAAGCTCTGATCGGCTGGCATCCCAGTTTTCAATGCTGAGTTGCAGCAAGTCGGGCTGGTAGTTCCACAACGTATCACCGTCAGTAACGATCAGTTCCGGAAACGGGTTCAGGGTTTCCCAGTAAAACCCGTGTGGGCGCTTGAGCATAAACAGGATGTCACTTTCTTCCAGCACGCCGCCGGTGTTTTCAACAATCAGTTGGCGCACGTTGGAGCGAAAGGTCTGCAGGTTTTCCAGCAGCGCATGGAGCTGGTCTTCGGCGCTCAGCGCTGGTTGCTCGGCCTGGGCCTCCGATGCCACATCGGGCGCTGCGCTTGGTATCTGAGCGCACACAGAGCCAGAAAACAAGGTCAATATACAAAGACCTACCATCAAGCTACGGGGCAATTTTGAAAAATGAGCCATTACGTTAAACACAGAGACTTCCCCGGCAGGTGCGCCGCCGTAATTTACCTGCTACTAGCGCGGTGGTGCGGGTGCCAGCACTTCGCGACTGCCATTGCTGCCCATTTCAGATACCACCCCGGCCGCTTCCATGGATTCAATCATACGCGCTGCCCGGTTGTATCCGATACGCAATTTACGCTGAACAGCAGAGATTGAGGCTTTACGCGATTCGGTTACAAACGCCACCGCTTCATCATAAAGCGCATCGTCTTCCTCACCTTCGCCATCACCACCGCCCATGCTACCCATGTTCATTTCACGCTCTTCCACACCTTGCGTAATCTCGTCGATATAAACCGGTTCACCGCGTGATTTCCAGTCGGCAACAACTCGGTGCACTTCCTCATCACTGACAAAGGCGCCGTGTACACGTTTTGCCAGACCACCGCCTGGAGGCAGGAACAACATGTCACCGTGGCCCAGCAGCTGCTCGGCACCGCCCTCACCCAGAATTGTTCGCGAGTCGACTTTTGACTGCACCATAAAAGACAGACGTGTCGGGATATTGGCCTTGATGAGGCCCGTCAAAACATCCACGGAGGGGCGTTGGGTAGCAAGAATCAAATGGATACCAGCAGCGCGCGCTTTTTGGGCGATGCGGGCAATCAGTTCTTCAACCTTTTTCCCGACAACCATCATCATGTCGGCCAGTTCATCGACGATCACCACAATGGTTGGCAGTGGCTCCAAGGCCGGTGCTGCTTGGTCATCTTGCAGAATCATGGGGTCGGGGCGCCAGATGGGGTCAAAAATCGGCGTGCCTTCCTTGATGGCGTCTTCGACTTTCTTGTTAAAGCCGGCGAGGTTGCGGACTCCAAGCGCGGACATCAGTTTGTAACGGCGTTCCATCTCGGCAACTGACCAGCGTAAGGCATTGGCCGCATCTTTCATGTCAGTCACCACCGGTGTTAACAGGTGCGGAATGCCGTCATAAACAGACAGTTCCAGCATCTTGGGGTCAATCATGATCATGCGTACATCTTTGGGCGATGACTTGTATAACAGACTCAAAATCATGGCATTGATGCCCACAGATTTGCCTGAGCCGGTGGTGCCTGCTACCAACAGATGAGGCATTTTTGCCAAATCAACAACAACGGGTTTGCCTACAATATCGTGGCCAAGGGCCATGCTGACCGGGGATTGCGCCTTGTCAAACTCTTGCGACGACAATACCTCGCTAAACAGAATAATTTCGCGGTGTTCGTTTGGGATTTCTATACCAATCACGGTTTTACCAGGGATCACTTCGACGACGCGAACACTGATCACCGCGAGCGAGCGGGCCAGATCTTTGGCGAGCCCGGTCACACGACTGGCTTTAACGCCCGGTGCCGGCTGTACTTCAAATCGTGTGATCACCGGTCCCGGATGGACCGCGGTGACTTCAATATCAATGCCAAAGTCCTGCAGCTTTAACTCCAACAGTCGAGACATCGCTTCCAGTGAGTCTGTTGAGTAACCCTTAAATGCTGTTTGTTTTTTTTCATCCAGCAGACTGATCGCTGGCAATTCGCCAGGCGCGTCGGCTTTGAATAATTCGCCCTGACGCTCTTTTTCAACCCTAGAGCTGCGTTCAACAGGTGGTGCCAACACGGGTTCGATGCGGGGTGGTGTTCGCTTTTTTTCTTTTTCAATACGCACATCCATGGCGCGTTTGCGTTTTTCCAGGCCTTCCCTGACCTTGTCGGATTCTTCGCGCTTTTCTTGCCATACCCGCCAGTAGTCTTTTGCGAGACTGTAGGTGTGTAAGGTCCAATAACCGGTTTTATCGACAACCAATATCCAGGAGATTTCAAAACAAACAGTCAGGCCAAACAAAAATAATGCTAGATGTATCAAGGTGCTTCCCAGCACGGCAAAGACGGGTACGCTGGCATTTGCCATGGCATTGCCAATCCAGCCGCCTGCAGGCCAGGTAAAATCTGCAGGCATGGCAAAATGCAAGGTCGCCAGCGTGCAGGCGCCAACGGCTAACAAGGTAATGCCCACCGTGCGGATGGCCAGCATGCGCCAAGACAGCGTGCGGTCAGGCTCTTGTTGTCTGAACAGTGAAAATATGCGAAACCCCAGCGCAATCGGGAAAATATAAGCGAAGTATCCAAACATGTGCAGCAATACGTCAGCCGTCCATGCGCCCATTTTGCCGACCGCGTTTTCGACCTGAGTTCCGGATCCTGTGGTGGTGAACCCCGGGTCTGCAGGCGAGTAACTCATCAGCGAGATAAGCAGAACAAGTCCCACAAGGAAGGCTACAATGATCGAACCTTCGCGTGCGATGCGTTGTGAAAGACCCGTTAGTCTTTCATCCTGCTCGGTTTTTCTTTTGGAGGCATTTTTCAAAATTTATCAGTCGCCTGCGTAGTCTAGTTAATTCCGTTTCACGTTTTGGTGGCGCCATCATAATCAATTTTTATGGACAGCGGAACCCGCGCTTGCCTTGGCAGAGCAGCATATCACAGAGAATCTGTTGTGAACCTGCTTGATAAAGACAAGCACGCCACCATTGAGGCTATAATGCGCCCCATTGTGAACCCCGTTAGACTTCAGGAATTCGTTTTATGGCCACTCAACACCATCGTTTGATCATTCTGGGATCCGGTCCTGCCGGTTATACCGCCGCCGTTTACGCGGCCCGCGCCAATCTGCAACCGGTGGTAATTACCGGCATGATTCAAGGCGGGCAATTGACCACTACCACCGAAGTCGATAACTGGCCAGGTGATGTGGAAGGCTTGCAGGGACCCGATTTGATGGATCGAATGAGGCGGCATGCCGAGCGATTTAACACTCAGATTGTGTTTGATCACATCAACAAAGTGAACGTGCAGCAGCGGCCATTTGTGCTTCAGGGTGATTCTGGCGAATACACCTGTGACGCGCTGATTATTGCCACGGGTGCTTCGGCACAGTACCTTGGCCTTGAATCTGAATCGGCATTTATGGGTAAAGGCGTTAGTGCCTGTGCGACCTGTGATGGATTTTTCTATCGAAATAAACCGGTTGCCGTGGTTGGCGGTGGTAATACAGCAGTCGAAGAAGCGCTGTATTTATCCAATATAGCCTCGCATGTCACCTTGATTCACCGACGAGAAACACTGCGTGCAGAAAAAATCATGCAGGACAAACTGTTTGCTAAAGCCAAAACCGGCAACATCACCATCATCTGGAATCATGCATTAAGCGAGGTTTTAGGTGATGACATGGGTGTAACAGGGCTTGAGATCACCAGTACCCAGGATGGCAGCACTCAAAAGCTGGCAGTCGACGGCGTATTTATTGCGATTGGTCACAAGCCAAACTCCGATATTTTTGCCGGGCAGCTGGACATGAAAGACGGTTACATCAAGATTCACAGTGGCACGGAAGGCAACGCAACACAAACCAGTGTGCCGGGCGTGTTTGCTGCGGGCGACATTGCGGATCACATCTACCGCCAGGCAATCACCTCTGCTGGCTTTGGATGTATGGCGGCCCTTGATGCAGAAAAATTTCTCGATAAGTGAGTTGTGATGCCTGCACCCTTTTGGCTGAATAGTGATTCGATCGAGTTTCCGGACGTCAGTTGGGCGGCTGAAGATCCGCCGGGCTTACTGGCGGTGGGTGGTGATCTCAGTCCTGAGCGACTGCTGGCGGCTTACGCTCGGGGGATCTTTCCGTGGTTCACACGACAGTCTCCCATGTTGTGGTGGAGTCCTGATCCGCGCATGGTGATGCGGCCTGCTGATGTGCATGTGTCTGCCAGCATGCGTAAGTTGATACGCCAACAGAAATTCAGTAACTCGCCGCTGAAAGTCAGTATGGATACCGCTTTCTCGGACGTGATACGCCTGTGTGCAGAGTTACGAGAACAGCAGGATGGGACGTGGATTACCCCGGAAATGCAGGCTGCCTATCAGACCTTGTTTGAGTTGGGACATGCCCATTCCATTGAAGTACGTCAGGATGACAAGTTGATTGGTGGGCTATATGGCGTAAGTCAGGGCGGGCTGTTTTTTGGTGAGTCCATGTTCAGTATGGCGCCGAATGTCTCAAAACTGGCTTTTATTGCACTGGCGCTGCAATTGCAACGCTGGGGTTATCAGTTGATTGACTGTCAGTTGCCTACTGACCATCTCGCCAGTCTTGGCGCGTCGCCGATGTCTCGGGCTGACTTTGTGTCTGAGCTGGCAGCGGTCGATGCCCAGCAAGGGCGTTCAGGTAGATGGACGTTTGAGGAAGACGTGTTTGCCTCGTTGTTTTTGTCATAAACATACCCGAATTGGCCTAATTCACCAGCTGATGTCGCTGCCCTTTGCCAATCCCTGATAAATCAGGCAAAATGCGCGCTCAATTTTCGCAGTGGGATACTCTGTTTAATGTCCAAAGAAGACCAGATTGAAATGGATGGCGAAGTGGTTGATACCCTTCCCAACACCATGTTCCGGGTAAAACTGGAAAACGGCCACATCGTGACCGCTCATATTTCCGGCAAAATGCGTAAGAATTACATTCGTATTCTGACGGGTGACATGGTCAAGGTAGAGCTGACGCCATATGACCTGACTAAAGGTCGAATCACCTACCGCGCTCGATAAGCGCGGCAGGCAAGTACCCGAGTCCGGCTCAGCTCAATGCTGGGCTCATTTCTTTGCCCTCAGATTTTTTCTGTTTGCTGCGGATCTCCAGTTTAACCTCGTCATTCACAATCGAAACCAGCACATCCCCGCCATCACTCAGACTGCCAAACAGGATTTCTTCTGCCAGCGCTTTTTTGAGTTTTTCCTGAATGAGTCGCGCCATCGGTCTGGCGCCCATCAACGGGCTATAGCCGTGCTCTGCAAACCAATCACGCGCAGAGTCATCAACAATCAAGGTAACTTTTTTGTTGTCCAGCTGTACCTGTAACTCCACCAGGAATTTGTCAACCACCGTCCTGATCGTCTCCGGGCCCAGCGGTCCAAACTGCACAATAGCGTCAAGCCGGTTACGGAATTCCGGACTGAAACTGCGCTTGATCACTTCCATGCCATCACTGCTGTGATCCTGATGGGTAAATCCAATGCTGGCGCGTGACATTTCCTGAGCACCGGCATTGGTGGTCATGATCAGAATGACATTGCGGAAATCGGCTTTGCGACCATTGTTGTCAGTAAGCGCGCCATGATCCATCACCTGCAACAACAGGTTAAAGACATCCGGGTGGGCCTTTTCGATTTCATCCAACAGCAATACGCAGTGAGGGTGTTTGCTGACTGCTTCGGTCAGTAAGCCACCTTGGTCAAATCCAACGTAACCGGGCGGCGCGCCAATCAATCGCGATACCGTATGTCGTTCCATATATTCAGACATATCAAAGCGTAACAGTTCAATGCCCATGATACGCGCGAGCTGGCGGCTGACCTCGGTTTTGCCGACACCGGTGGGACCAGAGAACAAATAGGAACCGATGGGTTTGTCCGGATTGCCCAGGCCAGCTCGGGACAATTTGATGGCCGTTGCCAATGAACCAATGGCTTCATCTTGCCCAAACACAACCATCTTGAGATTGCTCTCAAGTGAGCGCAGGGACTGTACGTCTGAGGTGGTGACATGTTGTGGTGGAATGCGTGCGATGGCGGCTACCACTCTCTCCATGTCTGACGCTTGAATCAGTTTCTTGCGTTTGCTTTCCGGTTGCAGCCGCTGCCAGGCGCCGGCCTCATCAATCACATCGATGGCTTTGTCGGGCATAAAACGATCATTGATGTATTTGCCTGCCAGTTCAGAGGCGGCGCGCAGTGCGCTGTCGCTGTAGCGCAGCTCGTGATGCTCTTCAAAACGCGACTTCAGACCTTTAAGAATTTTGTAGGTGGTTTCGACATCGGGTTCTTCCACATCAATTTTCTGGAAGCGTCGCGACAAGGCACGATCCTTTTCAAAAATGCCCCGATATTCCTGATAGGTTGTTGAGCCGACACAGCGTA
>DITX01000047.1:0-2351 GCA_002422225.1 Gammaproteobacteria bacterium UBA6173 | reverse complement strand
TTGAGCACATCGGGCACTTGCTGCTCTTCGATCAGCCGCGCGAGGCCTTCAATCACGGCGGTTTTACCGACCCCTGATTCCCCTGTTAGCAAGGGGTTATTTTTTCGGCGGCGGCACAAGACCTGAATGACACGCAGCACTTCTTTCTCGCGGCCAATCAGTGGATCGATCTTGCCCTGTCGGGCGAGTTCATTGAGGTTGGTTGCATAACTTTCCAAGGCGCTGGCGACAGGCGGATTTTCGTCTTCACGATTTTCCTGCGCGGCGTTATCCGGGCGAGCGTCATTGCCAATTTGCCGGCTGATGCCATGGCTGATGTAGTTCACGATATCCAGACGAGCGATATCCTGTTGGCTGAGCAGGTATACCGCCTGGCTTTCCTGCTCATTGAAAATCGCAACCAACACATTCGCGCCAGTTACTTCCTGGCGTCCGGAGGATTGCACATGAAAAACGGCGCGCTGTAAAACGCGCTGAAAGCCGAGTGTAGGCTGGGTATCCCGATCAGTTTCCTGCGCGGGTACTCTGGGAGTGGTTGCATCAATGTAATCGGTCAAACCAGTGCGCAAGCGATCAGGATCCGCACCGCAATTGATCAATACATCAAGCGCGACATCATTGTCGAGAAGCGCCAACAACAAGTGCTCAACAGTCATGTATTCATGACGTTTTTCCCTGGCGGTGTTAAACGCTGAACTCAGCGTCAATTCCAGATCACGGCTCAGCATAAGACAACCCTCCTCACGGTTTGCAGTGACGCCACTATCAGCGCACGGCATAAGGTACTGCATGGTCACTACATTAGCGCATTATTAACGTATTGGGGCGCAGATCATGTATCTATTTCAAGATCACACAACAAAGGTTGCTGGTTCTCTCTGGAAAACTCATTGACTTGATTGACTTTGGTTTCTGCAACATCACGACTGTAGACACCACAGACTGCCCTGCCCTCTGTATGCACTTTCAGCATCACGCGCGTTGCCGTTTCCACACTCAAGTGGAAAAACTTTATCAAGACGCCCACCACAAACTCCATGGGCGTGTAGTCGTCGTTCATTAACACAACTTTGTACATGGGCGGTTTGGCCAACTGGGGTCGAGTCAGTTCAGCGGCCACGCCTCGGTCGTCATCGGGGTGTTGGCCAGGTGCGCGTGGTGTATGTAAATGGATCTCATGCATGTTCAATTTACCCGTCATGACGGTGGTGGTACCCCATACAAGATCGGACAGCTTATCCGTTTCTTTCAGTAACATATTGGTGCTAATGCCTTTTCTTCAAGTGAACATTTTGGGTTTTTTAGTCTAATGCCTTATTACAGAGTGTTGCAAACAGACAAAAATGGTGAATAATACCGAGCCAAAGGGACAGTAGTACAAGTTAAGGGCTAACACTCAGGGTTAATAGGCCCGGCGTGTAACAATTAAAATAAAACTATACGTGCAATGGAGTAATACGATGGCTACGGGACAAGTAAAGTGGTTCAACAATGCCAAAGGTTTTGGTTTTATCCTTCCTGATGACGGTGGCGACGACTTGTTTGCGCACTATTCTGCCATCGGAATGGATGGATACAAAACTTTGAAGGCTGGACAACCAGTCACGTTTGAAACTATCGAGGGCCCTAAGGGCTTACATGCAACTAATATAAGGACCTCGGGTCAAGCTCAAGCCTGACAATGCGGCGGGGGTTCTGATCGAGGGCTCCCGCCGCTATGCCGAATCTGATTTTTTTTAACAAACCGTTTGATGTGCTGTCGCAATTTACGGGTGCCGAGCCCCGTCAAACACTGACGCACTTTATTGATGCGCCTGGTTTTTACCCTGCCGGGCGATTAGACAAGGATTCGGAGGGCTTGTTGTTATTGACCGATTGTGGAGAGACTCAGGCCAGAATCAGTCATCCCTCATTCAAAATGCCAAAAACCTATTGGGCGCAGGTAGAAGGCATCATCAGCGAAGACGCCTTGCAGCGATTACGGCTGGGTGTGCAGCTTAATGACGGCCCTACCCGCCCTGCTATTGCTCGCAAGCTTGAGTCACCTCAGGTCTGGGATCGATTCCCCCCGATACGTGTCCGAAAAAACATCCCGGACAGCTGGCTTGGGCTAACCATCACAGAAGGCCGCAATCGCCAGGTGCGGCGCATGACGGCAGCGGTGGGGTTCCCCACATTACGGCTTATCCGTCACAGTATCGGAGCATGGACCGTGGAGGGATTGTCGCCCGGGCAGTGGCGCATGATCACGCTGCCCGATCTTTGGTGGCGAACCGCTACTAAATCAGCACTTCCAATCTCACGTTGTTAATCGGGAGCAGACCAGCGTGCGGCAGCGCGATAGTCAGATT
>DITX01000198.1 GCA_002422225.1 Gammaproteobacteria bacterium UBA6173 | reverse complement strand
GGGTACTGTCAATGGACAACCCCAGCAGCTCGGCATCCAGTTTTGCAAAATCAGGCGCGGCTTTGGCAAATGCCATGAACTCCGTTGTGCACACCGGGGTAAAATCCGCCGGGTGAGAAAACAGCACTAACCACTTGCCACGGTAGTCGCTGAGTGACTTGACACCATGTGTTGTAGGCGCAGTAAAGTCCGGCGCTGCTTCGTTCAATCTGGGCAATCCGATTATGCTCATAGATTTATCCTCTTAAAATCAGTTTATTAATACAAATCACAATATTGGTCTTGCAGATACCGTGCCACCCGCGCGCGTGGACAGTGCGCCATTTGTAGGTAATTGATATTTAATTACTTATTAGCATAGTTTGGGCTGAGCCAAGCCTAGGAAGACCATTTTCCCTGTTGCAGATTGACATAGCAGACAAATAAATTGTCATATATGGCAATAGCCAGGAATAAGAACCATGCAACTGATCGCCTCGGACAAACACGCAGATTTCGCCGCCATCCTGGACGGCTTTGATGTGCCCTGCGACCAAGCAGGCGAAAGCTGTCCTTTAAGTGCCGCGCGCGAATCTGGCAATAAAGAACGCGTCCTCCACATTCACCAGACCCCACGTGGCCGGGAACACGTTGATGTTGAGATGCTGCCGATTAAAGCAGCAGATGGCACACTGAAGTACTTTGTAGAGCTGTTGAAACCCGTGCCAGTCGCCAGCGCCGAGATCAGTGATGTCGACATGGTGGGCAGCAGCCCCGTCTTTAACACCATGCTGGAAAACATCACGCGGGTTGGTCCGACTGATGCGTCAGTCTTGTTGTTGGGCGAATCTGGCACGGGTAAAGAATTGGCGGCGCTTGCCATACACCAGGCAAGCAAGCGCTGTCAGGCAGCCATGGTGACACTCGAGAGCTCCGGTCTGACTGATACCCTGTTCGAAAGTGAATTATTTGGTCATGTCAAAGGCGCGTTTACTGGCGCCGCATTCAATTCACCTGGCTTGATCGTAGCGGCAGGCACACACTGACCGACTCAGCCATACGTGAATTAAAAAAGCTATCCTTCGCGGGGAACATTCGAGAATTGCGCAATATACTCGCGCGCGCCTTAGTCTTGACGAATACTCACGTCATTGATGGCAAAGTGATCCGGCAATGTCTTTCCATCGACCCACATAATCTGCCGCCCGTTGACTCTGAGCCGGTCGACCTCAAGACCAATGAAACACTGTACCTGCAAAAACTGTTGGTCCGCTGCAACGGTGACAAGAACAAAGCTGCCGCAATTGCAGGCATCAGTGCTCGTTCACTTTACAGAAAACTGGGTGAGGAATGATGCATTGCTGGTCACCCGGCTAGCGGGTGACTAGCCATGCATGGCTCTTACTTGTCAGTCACATTGGTCATTTGTTTGCCGCAGCAAATTTCCGAATGCGCCATCTTATCTCCGCAAGGGCAACCCTTAGTGTAAACAAGCTCTGCTTTGCAGGATTCACATACATAACGTTCGCCAACTTCTCGTGACATGATTACTAACCTCGCTTTTCTTTATCAGAATTATTTTCAATCTACGTCAAACAACTTCAGACTAAGCGAGGTTCTTCAAATATTAAATGATGTATATCAATAAACGCTCACGGAAAACCCTATGTCAGCAAAAACCGCGTTGATGAATGTCAGTGGCATGCACTGCACTGGCTGTGAGACTGCCATAACGCGAGCGATCTCTGAGCTGCCTGGCGTAAAGACAGTTACTGCAAGTTATCCAAAGTCAGAAGTCACGGTGACATTTAAGGTGGCATTCTGCTGTTCTTTTTTGGTCTTGGTACCTTACCGCCCTTGCTCGGGTATGGGTTTTTCGCAAATGTGCTGTCTGCCAAAGCCGTTGGTGAAATGGTACGAGTGTCAGGCATCTTAGTGATTGCTATGGGAATAATGATGGCACAACGCGGTATTGGATTCTTGAGCATGTAAATATTTTTGATGCTCGACTTGCCGCATACCCGCCAGCCATCTATGCTCGCGGGTTCGACGAGCTTCCGGAATCCACAAGCGCCAGTGATCAAATTCTCCATAAAAGACATTATTTACATGGCAGGCCCTGCCACCTTTAAGCGTGGTGAAGCGTACTTTCAGCAAAACCGCGTGCGCCTGATCAGTCCCGACCCCACCGCTGATCGGGTAAACGCGGAAGTGCAGGGTACTAAACGCGTACCGTATCAAGTGGTGATTTATGCGGCCAATAACATGCTATCCGCAGATTGCAGCTGCCCGGTTGGGTTTGACTGTAAACATGGCGTCGCGACTGCGCTCAAGTGGCAGTCGTTTCTAGAGAATGACCGCCGCTCAGTAAAATCGCCCGATGCTCAAGACGACCGGTCTCTCAAACTCAAGAACTGGCTGGCACGCCTTCCCACAAATCGCTTACGTCAAAATACCTTAGCCACCGGCACGCACTACCTGCTTTACACCCTGGACACTGACGTTTCAGAACTTTCCGGTGTTGACGCGCAGTCGCAAGAGGTTCGAGTCACTCTGCAAAAGGCCTACCTGAAAGCGAACGGAGACTGGAGTCAGTTTCATAATTTTCTACCAGATTTTTACAGACTGAGCTGGAATGCACCTGCGTTTTTGAAAGACGAAGACAAAGCGATTCTGAATCTGCTGCGCGGCCTGCAAACACACAAAAGTTTCCACTTGGTTGGAGAGCCTGGCGCGCTGGCATTGCAACATATGTTGGCCACGCACCGGTTGCGACTGGCCAGTACCGGAAAAACGGTCAGCGCAGCTCCACCGGCAACGGTCGAGTGGCGCTGGCAACAAACGCCCGTCCAACATCAACTGACGGCTGAATTGCCGGGCGTCTCGCACTGGCGCCTGATTGCTGTTGATCCTCCCTGCTTTCTTGATGAAAGTGCCAGCAAACTTGGCGAAATCCAGAACCCACTGAGCGGCGCTCAGATTGCCTATTTGATGAATATGCCGCCGGTGCAGACTGCTGACATGAAACAGGCCGCTATACTGCTGCGCCAGCGCCTGAGCCGCGAGCAACTGCCTCTGCCCGTGGAACCAGAGGTGATTACCAGCAATACCCCCACTGCATGTTTGTACATGCTCAGTGCAATCGCCCCAGAGGGTCTACGTTTACCGGCGCTACAGCTATATTTTGACTACGGCGGGTTGCCGGTTTACCTGAGAGACCCCGCTGACGCCCACGGAGAAATACTCCGAGAACACAAGGGGCGACACTATCAGATTCAGCGCAACTTACGGTTGGAAGAAGAATTCTGCGCCACCTTGCATAGCCTGCAACTGGTGCTGCGTTATGAACTGGGCAAATGGCAGGATGTCTGGGTGCCCGCTCACAACACAGACAAGCACTTGCTGAAAATCTGGCAGAAGATTGTGGATGAGCATTTGCCATTGCTGCAACAACAGGGCTGGAAGTTAGCGATAGATTCTGAATACTCGCTTGCCATTGACGAGGCCGTCTTTGATGTCAATGTCAGTGATAGCGCATCGGATAACGCAGACGACAATGGTGGACAATGGTTCGATTTTGCCCTCTCCTTACATGCCGGCGGGGAAAATCTGCCAACAGTGGATGCGGTAGAGGCATGGCTTGAAGCAGACACGCCTGATGAACTGCTGATGGCAATTGACGGCAAGTGGTTGCGTGTAGACACCCGCCCTCTCCACACCTTACGCGGCCTGATTCTGGAACTGTTCAGCCGTAAACAGCTCGACAAACCTGTACGCCTACCTGCATTTCAGGCAGCGCTTTTGCAGGATATGCCGACACTTGATGATCGTAAGGCCCCGCTGACGCGTGCCTTGATGAAACAGCTGCAAGACTTCAAGGGCTTGATTAGCATAGAGCCGCCTGTAGGTCTGTTGGCGGAATTGAGACCTTATCAACAGGATGGATTAAACTGGCTGGCATTTCTTCAGCGCTTTGGTTTTGGAGGAATCCTGGCAGATGACATGGGTTTGGGCAAAACGCTGCAAACCCTGGCATTACTGCTGTATCTGAAAAACAAAGGTCAACTCAACAAACCGGTGCTGGTTGTGTGCCCTACCAGTTTGACCAGCAACTGGTTGCATGAGGCGATGCGCTTTACACCACAATTGCGCACCTGCCTGATTCAAGGCCCAAAACGTAAACATTTTTTTGGACAGATACAAGACAGCGATCTGGTTATCACCACATACCCACTGCTGCCAAGAGACATCAAAAGTTACGCGGATCATAGCTTCAGCATGCTAATTCTTGACGAAGCGCAGCTAATCAAAAATCCGAATACGCGCATCGCAAACGATGTGCGCTGCATTAAGTGTGATGCCCGGCTTTGTTTGAGCGGAACACCCCTTGAGAATCATTTGGGGGAGTTGTGGGCCTTGATGGATTTTGCATTGCCTGGTCTGCTCGGTGGCCGCAAGACATTCAACAAATACTATCGCACCGCCATCGAAGATCAGCGCGATCATGATCGCCAGCGCGAACTTGCCCGACGCATCGCACCGTTTATGCTGCGCCGCACCAAAGCCGATGTCGTGCAGGATCTGCCACCCAAAACGGAGATCGTGCAATACGTAGAGCTGGAAGGAAAGCAGCGCACACTGTACGAAAGCATCCGCATCAGCATGGAGAAACGCATTCGCGATCTGATTGCGCAAAAGGGCATGGCGCGCAGTCATATCGAATTTCTGGATGCCTTGCTGAAACTAAGGCAAGCGTGTATCGATCCGCGCCTTGTAAAACTGGAAAAGGCCGCTGATATTGTCGAGAGCGCCAAACTCAACTGGTTGTCTGAAAATATTCCTTTGTTACTGGAGGAAGGCCGTCATATTTTGTTGTTTTCCCAATTCACTGAAGTGCTTGGACTGATAGAACAGCTACTTGAAGAACAGCACATCACGTATGTCAAACTCACGGGACAAACCCGAAAACGTCAGCAAGTTATCGATCAGTTTCAGAGCGGTGAGGTAAAGGTGTTTCTGGTCAGCTTAAAAGCGGGTGGCAGCGGACTCAATCTGACCGCGGCTGATGTTGTTATCCATGTTGACCCTTGGTGGAATCCGGCCGTGGAAAATCAGGCGACTGACCGTGCCTACCGAATTGGTCAGGATAAGCCCGTGTTTGTGTACAAGCTGGTGGCGGCAAATACCATTGAGGAGCGCATTCAGCAAATGCAAAAACAAAAGCAGGCGCTGGCTGACTCATTGTTCAGTGATACCGGCGCAGTCGGATTGCCAATGGAGAAAGAGGTCTTGTTGGAACTGCTGGTATAAAGTCTCATGACTTGCGCTGGCAACCTGCTGAAAAACAGCGTTGCTAGGCAGCGCGCATCGTAGCAATAAAGCGCTCAGATTCGGCAATCGCTTCCTGCATGGCGTCCAGCAAACGCCCGACATCCGCGTTGATGGTGTCCAGCTCGCCACGCAGTGACGCAATTGCGCGAGCGTTCAGGTTGTGCTTGAGGTACAACACATTGTCTCGCAGATTGTTGAGCACAGGATCCAGCGTGCTTTCGGCGCGCCGCATGGATTGAATCAAACGTGCATAACGCTGCCGGGTTGCAGTCAATTGTTGCTCGCTGTCCCGTCGTAAAGTCTGATTGGTATACAGCGCCAGCTCACTGTCCCATTCGTCGAACAGGTCATCCGCGACACTTTCTACCGCGCGAATCCGATTGCGAATGGTCTCAGCGGCCGTTTCACTGTCTTCAAATTCGCGGTTCAGGCGATCGTAGATCTGCTGCAGCTCTGCGCCATCAAAATTGACGACGCTCCTGAATTGTTCAAGCGCATCCTTGAATTGCTGTTGACCATCCTGCTGAGCAAGCTGTGCGTCTTCAATGCGATCAACCAGAATGTCGCGTTTGTGAACGCCAAACTGCTCCATCGTGCTGTAATAGGCACTTGAACACGCGCTCATAAGCAAAACAGAGCATAGAAAAGTCATAAAAAGTAATCTGGATGAATACCAGCGACGGGCGGTGCTTGTCTGATACATTTGCTTAACAGGGCTGCTCAACGGCGTTGTCCTTTTATGGCGAGTACAATCCTCTTGGCTTGGACTGTGTTTTGACAGTCGAGGCTCAGTTTAAACTCAATTCATTGACCGTCAACAACAAATAAGCATTCTCCACTTGACCTGACCGGGGGCTGTAAGCGCAAACTCAAGATTGATGTTTTCAGGATCAGGAGTGAAATGATGTTAAAAATGACCATCCCATCCATGAGTTGCGGCCACTGTGTCAGGTCCATCACCGAAACGGTTCAACAACTTGATGCTAATGCCGTTGTGGAGGCAGACACTGACAGCAAGCAAGTCAGCGTGAGCTCCTCGGCGTCAGATGCGGCAGTCATCGACGCATTGACCGCGGCCGGATATCCGCCGGCTTCTTGATTGACTCTTATGGACAAAAAACAGACTTTACAGGTTCCGGTTACTGCTATGAGTTGTGCCTCCTGCGTCAGGCGGGTGGAGCAGGCTTTGTTAAAAGTGCCTGGTGTTGAGGGCGCAGCTGTTAACCTTGCCAATGAAAAAGCAGACCTCATTTTATCTGCCGAGGTGACCGCGTCAGACCTGGTGCAGGCTCTGGACAAAGCCGGTTATCCGGCTCGCACTGAACAAATGGAACTGTCCGTGTCGGGTATGAGTTGCGCGTCCTGTATTGCTCGTATAGAGAAAGCCATGCTGACCATGCCCGGCATGGTCAGCGCTCAGGTGAATCTTGCCAGTGAGCACGTGCATGCCAATTTTATTGCTGGCACTGTCACATCAGCCCAACTGATCAAAACAATTCAGCAAGCGGGTTACGACGCCACCTTGTTGACCGAAAATCACGAAGAAGAGCATACGCGGAAGGCCCGCGAACTAAAGGACTTACAACGTTCCCTGCTGCTCGCTACCGTACTGACACTGCCGGTCTTTGTGATGGAAATGGGTGCGCACCTTATTCTGGAGTTCCATCACTGGATCATGGCAAACATAGGGCAGACACAAAGCTGGATCATACAGTTTGTGTTGAGTTCAGCGGTGTTATTTGGCCCGGGCCGCAGGTTTATCAGCAAAGGCCTGCCGGCATTATGGCGACGCGCGCCGGATATGAATTCTCTGGTCGCTATTGGCGCGTTGTCTGCGTGGGGCTACTCTGTGATTGCCACCTTTGCGGGCAACTGGTTACCGGCAGGGAATCAGTATGTGTACTACGAAGCCGCTGCAGTGATAGTGACACTGATATTGCTGGGTCGCTTCTTGGAAGCGCGTGCCAAGGGCCGTACCGGTAATGCCATACAGAAACTGCTGGGAATGCAGGCCAAGACAGCACATCTGGAAAAAAATGGTGAAATTATTGAGGTCGCGATCGAAACGCTGCAGATCGGTGACATTCTGCATATTCGGCCGGGAGAGCGCATTGCCGTTGATGGCCAGGTGATCACGGGCAGCAGTTTTGTTGATGAGTCCATGCTGACCGGAGAAGCCTTACCTGTTGAGCGTAAACCGGATGACATGGTCGTAGGCGGCACCTTGAACAAACAGGGTGCATTGACTATTTGTGTCAACAAGATTGGCAAAGACACCGTTCTTGCCCGCATCATTCAAATGGTAGAACAGGCACAAAGTACCAAGTTACCCATTCAAGCCTTAGTCGACAAGGTCACATCGGTATTTGTACCAATTGTGATGACGCTGGCATTGATCACTGTACTGGTCTGGTTGATTTTTGGTCCACAGCCTGCACTGAGTTTTGCGTTAGTGAATGGCGTTGCCGTACTGATCATTGCATGTCCCTGCGCCATGGGCTTGGCGACACCCACGTCGATTATGGTCGGCACGGGACGCGCTGCCGAACTGGGCGTCCTGTTCCGCAAGGGACAAGCGCTGCAGACACTGCGTGATGCGCGTGTAATTGCGCTGGATAAAACCGGCACTCTCACCAATGGGAAACCTGAACTGACCGATTTTGTACTCCAGAATGGTTTTGACGCCGATGACACATTGTCCTTGCTGGCCTCCGTTGAGCAGTCCTCAGAGCATCCAATTGCAGAGGCGATTGTACGTGCGGCTCAAAGCCGACAGTTGCCACTGTACCCTATCGACAAATTCTCAGCCATTGCTGGCATGGGCGTCAGGGCTAGCGTCCGCGGTCACACTATTTTTGTTGGCGCTGACCGCTATATGCTGCAACAAGGCGCGTCCCTGAACGGTGTTGAAACATTGAGTGCCGCGCTGGCAGAGCTTGGCAAAACACCTCTGTATGCCATGATCGACGGGCAACTGGCCGCTGTGATTGCCGTCGCAGATACCATCAAAGAGGGCACACCCGCTGCTATTCAGGCGTTTCATGCGCTGGGTTTAAACGTTGCCATGATTACAGGTGACAATCTGAAAACTGCGCACGCTATTGCCAGACAGCTCGGCATTGATGAGGTTGTTGGTGAGGTGTTGCCACAAGGCAAAGTCGAGGCGGTCCGCACTTTGCGAAAACGCT
The DNA here is from genome assembly GCA_002422225.1 of Gammaproteobacteria bacterium UBA6173. Taxonomy (GTDB): domain Bacteria; phylum Pseudomonadota; class Gammaproteobacteria; order Pseudomonadales; family Pseudohongiellaceae; genus Pseudohongiella. The sequence continues at coordinate 15,768 of DITX01000198.1, read as the reverse complement.
TTGGAAATGTTGCGTTTGTGGGCGACGGCATCAATGATGCGCCCGCATTGGCTGAAGCCGATACAGGTATAGCTGTGGGTACTGGCACCGATATTGCCATTGAGTCTGCCGATGTTGTGCTGATGGGCGGTGATCTGCATGGCGTGGTCAACGCACTGGCCATCAGTAAAGCCACCATCCGCAATATCCGGCAAAATTTGTTCTGGGCGTTTGCCTACAATGCTGCCCTGATTCCGGTTGCTGCGGGTGTTTTATACCCTTTGAACGGCACGCTGCTGTCGCCCATGCTGGCAGCAGGCGCCATGGCGATGTCCAGCATATTTGTGCTAGGCAATGCATTACGACTGAGAACTTTTACAGCCCCGTCTGCCTGAAGGTGATATTGATGCGTACAGATCCGGTCAAGGCATGGTTATCTGCTTTGATCGGCGCCACCCCATGAAATCGCAAACGATCAGGCCCACCCCACACCACGACATCACCGTGCTTTAACAAAAACCGCCTCGGTTTGTCGGTACGCTGCAAGCCGCCCCAAATAAACGTTGCCGTAATCCCCAGAGAAAACGACACAATAGGCGCGCTAAGGTTTCGCTCATCACGATCCTGATGCAGCCCCATCCTGGCACCGTCCTCGTATCGATTGATCAAGCAAACAGTTGGCTGAAAGTTGCTGTATCCGGCCAGTTCTGCTGCCAGTTGCGCGCGTTCAAGCAAGAGCGCCGGCATGGGCGGCCAAGGCTTTCTGGAGAGTGGATCTTCTGCCTGATAACGATAACCTGCAACACGGCGATCGCATCCTGCACAAGAAACCCGCGCAAGTAACGTGAGCCAGGCCCAATCGCCAGCACGTCATCTTGCCGTACCTTGTCACCTTGAAAAAGATCTGTTTCCATAGCAGACAAGCATAGCTGATCACCACAAACCAGCGTATAACAATTATTATCGTGGTCAATGGCTCTTCTTGATCCCCCGCTCAACATCAAAGTAGTATCGTGTGCGTCAAACAAGTTTCTTTTTTACACATAGCACTCTGATGTAGGAGCAAGTTGTCTGCCCATGAGCAATGCTCTCGTTTTGCAATCTGTCCCGTCAGATGCCGCAGAGACTGCGGACAACCACAGCCTGTGGCCACGTCTATTCCTGAATGGTGAGTGGACGCTGCAAAAATATCAGCGCTTATTGAAACAGGTCTCTGCTCCCTCACAAAAGCCCCGCTCTCTGGATGCCAGTGGCCTCGTAGCGATTGATACCGCAGGTGCAACTTTGCTGCTGGATTTGCTGGGGCCAGACACCTTGGCCGATATTGTTGAGCGCGCAACTGGATTGTCACCTGAGTGGAAAGCTTTGCTGCTGGCAGTCGCAACGGCCATGCGCGGCCGGCAACCACCCGACGCACACAAACAACGCTGGGGAGATGGGCTGGAAGCGCTGGGCACGTTGACAGTTAGCGGCTGGCGGCAACTGGGTCAGTTTTTTGCATTTGCCGGACTGACTATCACAACACTGTTGTCGCTGCTGGTGCGCCCATGGCGATGGCGCTGGACGGCTCTGTTTGCGCAGATGCAGCAAGCAGGGCTTAACGCAGTCCCCATCGTTGCACTATTGAATTTTTTGGTGGGTGCCGTGGTTGCATTTCTTGGAGCCACGGTATTGGCGCAGTTTGGTGCGACCATTTATACCGTTGATCTGGTCGCTTACGCATTTATGCGTGAACTGGGCGTGTTGCTTGCTGCAATTTTGTTGGCAGGCCGCACTGCCAGCGCATTTACCGCTCAAATCGGCTCCATGAAAGTCAACGAGGAGCTGGACGCCTTAAAAGTACAGGGACTCAGCGCCATCGAGTTGCTTGTTATACCAAGAATACTGGCATTGGTGATCACCCTGCCCATTCTCGGTTTTATCGCCATCCTTGCCGGTATTGCCGGAGGCGCGATGGTGGCGGTGTTGTCGCTGAACATCAGCCTGACGCAATTTATCGGCATTGTTCAGCAAGTGCCGCTGCTGCACTTATGGTTGGGTTTAGGCAAAGCACCGGTATTTGCAGTATTAATCGCGCTGATTGGCTGCCTCGAAGGCTTCAAGGTCAGCGGCAGCGCACAATCCGTGGGCGAGCGGACCACGGCCAGTGTGGTTCAATGTATTTTTGTCGTGATTTTGCTCGACGCTGTCGCCGCACTTTTTTATATGGAGATGGGCTGGTAATGTCAGTTGACCCCGCCATCATTCAGGTTCGCGGCCTGTGTAACACCTTCGGAAGCAACACTGTGCACAAGGATCTTGATCTGGATGTGCTGCATGGGGAAATTTTGGGTGTTGTGGGTGGTTCAGGTACCGGAAAATCTGTGTTGTTGCGGTCAATTGTGGGTTTACTTCGCCCTACATCCGGCAAAGTACAGGTGTTCGGAAAAAACATGCTGTCACTCCATAGCCGGGATCGGTCTGCCATGGAGCGCCGGTTTGGGGTACTGTTTCAGCATGGCGCACTGTTTTCCTCTCTGACCGTGCTTGAAAATATTGCGTTGCCGCTCATAGAACACGTGGGATTGAGCCGAGCACAAGCCAGCGATATCGCGCGCGTGAAGCTCGCCCTGACCGGGCTGCCTGCAAACGCTGCACATTTGTATCCGTCCAAACTGTCAGGTGGCATGATAAAGCGCGCAGCGCTCGCTAGGGCATTGGCGCTGGACCCGGAAATTCTGTTTCTTGATGAACCCACCGCTGGATTGGACCCGATTGGCGCAGCGGCGTTTGATCAGCTGCTGCTGACATTGAGAGATGCGTTTAAACTGACCGTGTTTCTGGTCACGCATGATCTGGATACGCTATACGCTGCCTGCGATCGGGTAGCGGTGTTATCGCAGAAAAAAGTATTGATTGTCGATACACTTGAAAACGTTGCTGCAGAGAGTGACCCGTGGATTCAATCTTACTTCCACGGCCCACGAGGACGCGCTGCAGTGACTTCAACGAATGCATCTTTGACCTGAGTATTCTCGGTTTATAACGGACACAGAAATAATGGAAACCAGAGCGCATCATATTCTGATTGGATTATTCACAGCACTGGCGGGCGCCAGTTTGATGCTGTTTGTGATGTGGAAGTCCCAATCTGCCGCCGATAGTGAAATGAAACATTACGACATTCTTTTTCGTGAAGCGGTGTCGGGGCTCAGCGTTGGCAGCCTTGTTCAGTACAGTGGTATCCGGGTGGGTGATGTAGAACGATTGACACTGGATCCCCAGGATCCGAGACTGGTCTGGGCACGAGTACGCGTCGCGGGCGACACCCCTGTCAAAGTTGATACCAGCGCGCGCTTGGCACTGCTCAATATTACCGGCGCATCGGGAATAGAACTGAGTCAGGGCACGCCGCAAAGCCCGTTTCTCGGCGGCGATGGCACTATCCCGATCATCGAAGCAGCACCTTCCCCATTGACGCAATTGCGCGTGAGCAGCGAAGAGTTGCTGGTTAATGTCACGACCCTGGTGGAGAGCGCCAACCGCTTGTTATCCGAGGAAAACTCGGAGTATGTCACGCGGGTGCTCAGTAACCTGGATACGGTGACCACGGCGTTGGCAGAAGAACAGATGGTGTTGCGGGAAGGTCTGCAAAGTCTGGTCACTGCTGGTAATGACATCAGTCGCGTGATTGCCGTGGTTGAAGACCTGGCAACACGTCATGGCGAACCTATTTTGGGGAATGCCGGTGAAACACTTGCAAATATGCAGCGCATCAGTCTGCAGCTTGAGGCCTTAGTTGAAGAAAACCGCGGCGCGCTCAATCAAGGGATGCAGGGAATCGCTGAACTCGATCCCGCCATGCGCGAACTGCGCGCCACCATCAACAATTTGAACAGTCTGGTAAACCGGCTGGGCGACGACCCCACCGGATTTCTGCTGGGCGGCGACAACATCAGGGAGTTTCAACCATGAGCCACGTTTTGCATCGCGGCAAATCAGAACGGGCAATGCTGTTTTTACGCGCCTTGCTGGTGTTGGTTTTGATGTCAGCCTGTACGGTTCTGCCGGAACGTGAACCGGTGGATCTGTTCCAGCTGCCACCCTCGGCGATCAGGGCTCACTCCAGCCCGCAACTGACCGGAGGCTTGCGGTTGATGATCCCGGAAAGCAGTGATGCGCTGGGTGGCAGCCGACTCTTGATCCTGACCGAGAATAACAATTTTCAGGCGTATCCTGGCGCCAGATGGACTGCACCTATTCCGCAGTTGTGGCGTGATTGGCTCCTAGATGCTTTCTGGCAAGATGGTCGCTTTGCTAGCCTGAGCACCGACAGCGCCGGACTGCAATCGGAACTGTCTCTCAACGGCATGCTGCGCGCACTGCACACCGAGACCATCGATGGCCGCGCAACCGCCGTGGTTCGCTTTGATGCCCTGCTAATCAGCAGCGCGCGCCGCGAAATAGTCGCCAGCAAGCGCTTTGAAACACGCGAGCCCCTGAGCAGCAATACTGCAGCAGCATCAGTTGCCGCCCTGGGAGTCGCAGCTGATCGACTGGCCATAGAGCTGATCAGCTGGGCAGCCGGCAATACCAACAATTGAGCCTTTACTGTCATCAAGATGATAGGGGCTTCTGGCAACTTTGCCTTGAATGAAATTTTTGACGAGGACGACATCATGAACAACAACTTGCTAGATGCCGGCAAGGTTCCTGCGGGCATTAATGGATTCGGACGAATCGGGCGGTTGGCGCTGCGTGTGATTTATGGACAAGCTGCTGCACAACGCCGCCTGCAGGTCATTCAAATCAATGATCCGGGCGGTGACGCAGCGACCCTGGCGCACCTGCTGAACTTTGATTCAGTGCACGGACGTTGGCACTTGGAGGCCCGCGCAGAACAGGATTATCTGGTGATTGGTGACGATCGTATTCTTGTTACCCATGAGAAGACCATTGCTGACAATGACTGGTCTGCCTGTGCTGTTGTGATTGAAGCGTCGGGAAAAATGAAAACCAAAGCTATGCTGCAAGGTTACCTGGACCAAGGCGTCAAGCGGGTTGTTGTGACGCAGCCGGTGAAGGAAGAAGGCGTACTGAATGTTGTAATCGGGGTAAATGACACACTGTTTGACCCCGCGCTGCATACCATTGTCACGGCAGCCTCCTGCACAACCAATTGCCTAGCGCCCGTTGTAAAGGTGATTCATGAATCGCTTGGCATTAAACATGGATCCATGACCACTATTCACTCAATTACCAATACGCAAACCATTCTGGACGCCCCGCACAAGGATCTGCGGCGCTCACGTGCCGGTGGCATGAGCCTGATTCCAACCACCACCGGTTCGGCTACAGCGATCACGCATATCTTCCCGGAACTCACCGGCAAACTGAATGGCCATGCTGTGCGTGTTCCGCTAGCAAATGCCTCGCTGACCGATTGTGTGTTTGAAGTACAGACAGACACAACAGCAGAAGCTGTCAATCTGCTGTTGCAGGCCGCTGCCAATGGCCCACTGAAAGGCATACTCGGCTATGAAGAACGGCCACTGGTGTCAATTGATTACAAAACCGATCCACGCTCCAGCATCATCGATGCCTTGTCAACCATGGTCGTCAACAAAACGCAGGTGAAAATTTATGCCTGGTATGACAACGAATGGGGGTATGCAAACCGCACCGTTGAGCTGGCCAACAAAGTGGCTCAATTTGCGTGACGGGACCTCAATAGCACCTCCTGAACACATCAAATGGATTTTGCAGCATCTTTGCGAGACATGAATAAACAATACGCAATCATCACCGGCAACTATTGGGCATTTACGCTGACCGACGGCGCCCTGCGAATGATGGTGGTTTTGCATTTTAATGAGCTGGGTTACAGCCCTTTACAGATCGCACTGCTATTTGTGTTTTACGAGTTGTTTGGTGTGATAACCAACTTGACCGGCGGCTGGTTGGGCGCCCGCATTGGCCTGAATCGCACGATGAATGCAGGACTTATCCTGCAAGTTATCGCCTTATCGATGTTATTGGTCCCGACGGCGATGTTATCGGTTGCCTGGGTGATGGCCGCCCAGGCACTCTCCGGCATAGCCAAAGACTTGAACAAAATGAGCGCCAAAAGCGCCATCAAGTTGTTGGTACCTGCAAATGCCCAAGGCAAGTTGTATCGCTGGGTTGCGTTACTGACCGGTTCAAAAAATGCACTAAAAGGCGCTGGCTTTTTTCTCGGTGGCGCTTTGCTCACTCTACTCGGCTTTCAGGGTGCCGCCGCGATCATGGCAGCTGCCTTGTTAATAGTCTGGCTGCTAAGTCTGCTTTTGCTGAAAACAGATTTGGGCAAAAGTACAAACAAACCCAAATTCTCCGAGCTCTTGTCAAAAAGCAGCGTTATCAATCGACTGTCGTTGGCAAGAATGCTGTTGTTCGGGGCGCGCGATGTCTGGTTTGTGGTGGCACTACCGGTGTTCTTGTCGCAAACCTTGGGTTGGGATCATTGGCAAACCGGTGGGTTTCTCGCGTGCTGGGTGATTGCTTACGGTTTTGTGCAGGCCATGGCGCCAAACTTTCACGGCACAAGTGCCAATATTGATGATTCGCACCCGGACGGGCGATCGGCACTGCGGTGGGCAATTTTCTTGACCATGATTCCTGCCGCCATCGCTTTGCTACTTAATAGCTCATTGCCCACCGGACCGGTTCTGATTGCGGGCCTGATGATCTTTGGGGCGGTGTTTGCGATGAATTCTGCCCTGCACAGCTATCTGATTGTGAGTTACGCACGCGAAGACGGAGTGTCACTGGATGTCGGTTTCTATTATATGGCCAATGCCATGGGGCGGTTGATTGGCACCTTGTTGTCTGGCTGGTTATTCCAGACGTCCGGGCTGACCGCATGCCTGTGGGTATCTGCCGCATTTTTATTGATGACCAGCGTCGTATCTATCGGACTACCACGCCATCCATCGCGCCCCTCATCGTTGTGTTAAGGACGTAACTCAAATACATTAAAACCGTCAGCGGCACCCAACAATCGGGATTCCTTGAAGCAAGATTCTGACAGTTTCTGCAAGGGGATAAACTGGTTCACCACAAAAATTGCGCGTGTACTGCGGCGGCTCAAACGGCATGCACTTTTGAGGAATTTTTCGGTCATGGTGTCATTGACCTGAAAACCCTGATGGAAGGGCGGATTGCAGAGTATCAGGTCAAAGCGTTGACGAATCTGGCTGGCGCAATCATCTAAAACACACTCGACACTCATGCCGGCTTCAGCAAAGTTTTTTGCAGCAGCATCAATCGCCGCCACATTATTATCTGTTGCAACACGCACCGTGGCAGGTATGTCTTTAGTCGCCAGCATCAGATGACCCCAACCACAGCCAAGGTCCAGAATACTATCAACACCTTTCATGTACTGAATCACCGGCGGCAGACAACTGACCAGCAGCTGGCTACCTTTGTCGACCTTTTCCCAACCAAAAACACCGGGTTTGGAATAAAAATTCATGATGGGATGTCTGACCAGACGGAGTTCGTTATACGAGGCTGTCGGCAGGCGTTTGGCATCCAGTAATGCTTGGGATGGCCTGCTGAACTCAGCCAGATACGCATTCCCAAATTTGCGCGCTGTGGTATCTGACTCATATAGCTCGGCGGCCTGTTTGGTGATGGATTTTATACCGTCTGTTTTTTCACCGATGACAAATAGCTGCCCCTCTGGAGCCAAGTGCCGAAGCGCCTCATTGATCACGTGATGCGTCAGCATTTTTTCTTTAGAGATACGATAGATAATACGCTCATAGAATCCCAATGCAGAAAAGTCAAAGTCACTGAGAAACGTATTAATACCCAGTTTTGCCATCTGCTCGCTGGTGTCATAGCGATTGCTGACAACATCAATGAACTTGGTTCCGTTGAGTTTTAATAAGCCGTCAATGGCGGGATTCTCATCCATTACCCACAAGGTTCGACCGGACGCAAACGCTGGTGTTACAGCACTGGTCAAAATTTCCAGTACTAGCGCCTGGCAATGATCTTTCATGTTATCTCCTGCAGTTTGAAAATGCGTCCGTCACTCATTTATGCGATTGTGGCTGTATTTGTCACAGTACACTGCTGACCTCAGCTGCTGTCAGTGCTCGGTACTGGCCCGGTTCCAACGCTGAATCCAGGGTTATTTCACCCACACTAATCCGATGCAGCGTCAGGACATGCAGTCCGCATGCTGCAAACATGCGTTTCACCTGGTGATAACGACCCTCACAAATGACAACACTGACGTGACGATCTCCAAGTGATTCCAGAATGGCCGGTTTTGTAAGTTTGTCATCACCCTTCAGGAAAAACCCTTTCTTGAACCTGTCAACGGTTTCATCTGTGATGGGACCGTCTAATAGCGCATGGTAGGTTTTTTCACACTCCCTACGCGGGCTGATAATCTTATGCACCCACTGGCCATCGTTGCTGAGCAAAACAAGCCCTGTGGTGTCTTTATCCAATCGGCCAGCTATTGCAAGATCCTCGGGCGCGCCGACAATCAGGTCCAGGACTGTCGGGTTATCACTGTCCGAATTGGCACATACATAACCGGATGGTTTATAAAGCATCAGGTATTGGGTAACTGGCAGACTGACCTGCTCACCGTCAAGCAGCACAAGTTCGTTTTCCGAGAGCATATAATCCGCGCTTCTGGCAATGGCATCACCAATCTGCACGCGTTTATCACGTATGAGTTTTTTTACCTGCGCACGGGAGTACTCCGTGGCATGGCTGAGAAATTTGTCTAGGCGCATGATTAAAATAGTATTCCTTCGTGTCAGGCCGCGTCAGCCAGGGCAACCCTGTTGCGGCCAGCACGTTTTCCTTCGTAGAGCGCATGATCCGCGCGTCGAATGCATTCCTGTATATCAGCATCCTCAGCGCGCACCTGAGTCAGCGCGAATGTGGCAGTTACTGTTACCGCAGTACCATCTTTGACTAAAGCGTCCTGCTCCAGACTCAAACGCATGCGTTCAGCAACCGCCTGTGCCTGTGCAATATCGGTATCTGGCAAACTCAGGATAAATTCTTCACCACCAAATCTGCCCAGAATATCGCTGTGACGCAAAGGTCGCTGTAATATTTCTGCGGTAAATTGCAGCACTCTATCTCCAAACTCATGACCGTAGGTGTCGTTGACACGCTTGAAGTGATCAAGGTCAATCATACCCAGTGTCAGCGCTGAATGGTGCCGGCGACAGCGATCAAGTTCACGCTCAAACAGCATTGATGGTCACCGGCCAACCACTGCTAGCCATGAATGGTCGCTTCGAAACTTGCCATGCCAAGCAGAGCAAAAGAGCGGCATGAGCGACTCTTAAGCCTCCAATCACAAAGAGCCCTTCACTCAATGCCAGGAAAGCCAGATCAGCCGGGATAAAAACGATTAACAGACCTGCCCATACACACAAACTGATGCGCAGAAATCTGACGGTATCCGGGAGTACATGCTGCTGGTACGCCTGCTCCATTGCCGGATCTTTAAATTCGGCACTCCAGAACGAGAGTTGGTGGCTATCATTGGCAGCTTTGATGTTCATGGCGCTGATCGTAACCGATTAGCGCTGCCAGTGCATCCATTCGTATAATTTGGCCATTTTGTCGACAAAGATCCGATTTCTCGTTGATATTGCTGAACTTCGCCACATCGTCAAACCGCACCTGAATGATGGGTTTATCGGATAACCAGCGATTGACCCCGCGACGACCTGTATCAAGGAAAGTGCTCAACGAAGCACGCCAGGTTTCAGGGTACATTGCAAGACAGAGTACTTGTGCTTGCTTACCATCGTGTGCCACTGCTATCGAGTCCCTATCAAGCCTTTCAAACAATCTCTGTGGCAAATCCTCAGGTAGATCAGGCATATCGGCTGGCACTATCAGCACTGGCTCTTTTCCCGCATGTTGGAGACAGGCTTCGATGCCAGCCAGTGGCCCTTGAAAACCTTCTCTGATATCCGCAATAACGGGGTAACCAAAGGCGCTGTATTGATCATGATGTCGATTGGCGCTGATCAGAACTCTATGATTGTATGGACTTCTCGCCATCGGCGGTGCCAGTCGATCAATCAGTCGCTGCACAAATACCTGGCCGTCCACACTCAACAAACCTTTGTCAGCGCCTCCCAGACGACTGCCCTGTCCGCCACACAACACAATCAGCGTATACGGCAAAGTCAGCGGCAGTCGCGTATTCATCAGAAACGGGCCTCTGCCATTAACCAGAGTTTTTGTGCGTCGCTGCTGAACTTGTCTGCCTGATAGTCAGAGTATTTCAGCATCAGGCTAAGATTGGCGCTGATGCTGGTGCTTGCCTGAAAATTCCATTCGCTGCCATAACTGGCACCGCCGCGATCCGCTTCATAATCGTGCCACACCGCCATCAGATCAATTTTTCCAATCTTGTGCTGTGCACTGATGTAGGTGTCGCGCATGCCGTTGGCCGGTGTAGTAAGAAACTTGTCTGCCCAGCCCTGGAACGCATGTAATGTTGCCAATGGTGTTTGCATGGCTACATTGGCCGAGGCATCGGCGCCGAGCACTTCGTATGCTGCCGCAATTTTTGTGACACCAAGCGTTGCGCCAATACTGCCAAGAAAATAGTCGGTGCTGTAGCTGCGCGGGTTATTCTTATAGTCCTGCTGGCGAGCAACTTCCAGTCGATAGTCCAGTGCAAACCCTTCCAGAGCGGACGTGCCCTGCACAAAAACCCCTGCCGTATTTGATGACAACAGCGCTGAATCATCAAACTCCAGTGCGTAAAGATAAGCACCTGCGCGCAAACCAGAATTGACCTGCCACGCGGCATTTAACACATGATGATTGCTGTCCAGCGCCGGTGGCGGATTGCCTGCGTCGGGTCCGAAAATGCGGCGAGTGCTGTTAACCCAGGCATAATCGATCTGAATTGCATCAGACACTTTATAAGCGACACTGGCAGCATCATAGGTCTGTTCGTTCTGGCGCCAGCCCACGCCGCCAACAAACCGCTGGTTATCGCGCAGCAGACGTTGGCGACCGACGGTAAATGTTGTGGCCCCCTGGCGGTAACGAAGATTGGCCTGATTCAGATCTGCCCCATCCGGGTCAGGAATCTGGGGCAGGAACGGCTTTGAGTTTCTGGTGGAATTGAATCTGTCATCACTGACGTGGGCAACATGATCCAGTTCCAGATTCAGATCCCAGCCCTGCCACGCTGCGCTGGCATACGTCAGCCGCGACCGTAATGTGCCCGCATGCGCTGAGCGCGTAAATAAATCATCGTCCACCTGCTCACTGCGCAGACGAAAGTTGACTGTGGTTTTGCCCGCACTCAAGGCTTGCGCCAGCGTCTGCTCTTCCGCGGCCTGCGGCTGGCCGGCGGCAAAAACGCCCGCACCTATGATAACAACTGAACTCATCAAACATTGCTGTGTACGTCTGCTCATATCTGTTCCCTGTGATCGTTCCGATTTGAAGTGTTGTGGTTAATCCCTTTTCCGGTTCTGCAGCTCAGTAAGTTGCAGGTTTGTTTCCGTGGACGCGGCCAATGCCACAACCTTGCCCACGACAATCAAACAGGGTGATATGAGTTGTTGTTCTGATACCGTCTCCGACAACGTGTCCAACGAACAATAAATCGTTCGTTGCACCGCTGTGCTGCCGTTCTCTACCAGTGCGGCAGGAGTTTGCGGATTCAGTCCGTTTTTTATGAGTTGTTGCTCAATGGTGGCGACTGAAGACAGTCCCATGTAGAACACCAATGTGCCAGAGCCGTCAGACGCCAGTGCGCGCCAGTCCGTGCGGTCACGTTCATCTTTATGGTGCGCGGTTACCAGTGTCACTTTGTCGGCGATATCTCTGTGGGTCAGCGGGAATTCGCTGCTTGCAGCACAGGCTGCTGCCGCTGTAATGCCGGGGACAATTTCTACCGCAATACCGGCTGATTTTAATGCCAGCATTTCTTCGCCGCCGCGACCAAAAATGAATGGATCGCCGCCTTTCAGTCGCACTACTGTGCGCCCCAGTGCAGCGTGCTGACAAAGTATTTCTTCGATTTTTTGTTGCGGTACCGGATGATGTCCAGGGCGTTTGCCGACATCAACTCTGATGGCATCACGTCGGCATTCACTGATCAAATCCGGACACACCAAGCGATCATAAACCAACACATCGGCGAGTCTGATCAGTCGCAGTGCTTTTACACTGATCAGATCCGGGTCACCTGGACCTGCGCCCACCAGCCATACTTTACCGGCAGATTTTTTATCACAACGCTGAACGCTATTCCCATCGGGCGATTTGAGTTTGTAGTGTGCCGCCGCATCACCCCGCATCCTCGCCAAAGACGCATACACAAACAGATTCGCAGAAAAATTCATGCTGCTTTGTATTGCGCTCGCCAACATGCTTTTTAACATACACTTTCTTCCTGTATGAGATTTTTTGCAGCGCTCCGCATATCGGATGGTTTTGTTTTTTGCCCAGCAGATTGCTCTGCGTTTTGAATTAATTTGCGCAGCTCCGGCACACATGATCCACATTGTGTGCCAGCGCGTGTGCACTGCCCTATGGCCTCCACACTGCAGCAACCGCTGCTGATCGCGTTTTGAATAGCCGCCTGTCTCACCTGATGGCAGGTACACACCAGTGCGCCATCACTGTTACCGTGAACAGCGCCCCCCAATGCCAATAAGCGCATCGAAAGCTTTTTAATGCTTGCCGGTGTGCGATTAAGCTCAGAGATCAGCCAGCTTTCGTCTGGTTTACCAGCCATGTCTGACGTAGATACAGGCCACACATACAAAGCAAGCTGAACCTCGCTATGGGTGTAAGCAAGCAGGCGAATTGCTTGCTTGTCGCTGTCACTCAGCTCAGCAATATTGCTGTGGGTGTTGGGCAGCTGTTGTTTGACTAGGTCTATATCAAACAGACCGATTCCCTCAATGTTGTAGACGTGCAAACCGTCAAGCAGACGGTAGTTCCAGTAGTGATTCGCGGGCAATATCAGTGACGTTCGGGACACTAACAAGGCCTGCCAGTCACTGTGAACCGGCTCTGCTTTGACAGCGGTCTGTTTAAATGCCGGTTGACCTGAGATCGGGTCGCAGACTGCAGCAACCAGACTGTCAATACGGCCTGCCGAGGTGAAGCAGTCGTTCCAGTGAATAGGCGCAAAAACAGTGCCGCGACTCTGACCAGTATTGATGTGCGCGCGCAACACACAGCGACCCAGTGGGCTGCTGAGCGCAATCAATTGGTGCTCGCGTATGCTCAATTTTTCAAGATCTTCTGGATGAAATTCAGCAAAGACTTCCGGCCTGTGTTGTTGCAGTCTCGCGCTACGGCCAGTACGTGTCATGGTATGCCACTGATCACGTATACGGCCGGTATTTAATATCAGAGGGTACTTCAGGATGTTTTCAATGAGAGCGCCCTGCAATCCGGTTTTTAAAAAACTGGCGCGGCCGTCCTGCGTAAAAAACACGCCGTCTTCAAATAGCCTTTTTGCACCGCTGCTCTGACCGGATTTGATCGGCCAGTACGTTGGCACCAGATCTTCGTATTCCTGATGAGTGATAGTCGCGAAGGCGCCGATATCAAAGTCCCTGCTGCCGTCGTTTTTGTAAGCAGATAGTTGTGCGTGCTCTTTAAATATATCTGCCGGATTTTGGTACGAAAAATCTTTCGTGAAACCCAGGCGCTCGGCCACCTTGCAAATAATCCACCAGTCAGGTTTTGTATCCCCCGGCAATGGCAGGAATGCGCGTTGTCGTGAAATACAACGTTCGGAATTGGTGACTGTACCGTCTTTTTCACCCCATCCGGCGGCTGGCAATTTGATATGCGCCAGACGCAAAGTGTCGGTGTCAGCAGCACAGTCTGATACCACCACACACTCGCATTTCTGCAAAGCCTGACGTACACGATCCGCATCCGGCAAGGACACCGCCGGGTTGGTAGCCATGATCCAGATAAATTTGACCTGTCCGCTATGGATGGCTTCAAACAGGTCGACTGCCTTCAGACCGGCACGCTGCGAAATGTCTTGGCTGCCCCAGAAACTTTGCACAATATCTCTATGCACTGCATTGTCCAGATCCATATGCGCTGCCAGCTGATTGGCCAGACCACCGACTTCTCGACCGCCCATAGCATTAGGTTGTCCGGTAATCGAAAACGGACACGCACCGGGCTTGCCAATTCTTCCTGTGGCCAGATGGCAATGCAGAATAGCGCTGGCTTTTTCAACACCATTAGCAGATTGATTGATGCCCTGTGAAAATACCGTAACGGTTTTTTCGGTCATGGCAAAGGCATTAAAGAACTTGTTAATCTCGTGTTCGCTTAGCCCACAGCGTTCCGCAACCACTGTGCTGGATAGGCTTCTTGTCAGGCTGCCGGCAGCGATATCGTCAAAGCCGTTGGTGTGATTTTGAATAAACTCCATATCCAGCGCAGCGCGACGGACCAGATGCGCAAACAAACCATCAAACAGGTAAGCATCGGCACCAGGTTTGATCTGCAGATGCAGGTCTGCTGACTCGGCCGTCACGGTTTTACGCGGATCTATGACAATCAGCTTCATGTCGGGTCGTGCTGCTTTTGCAGCCATGATGCGCTGATACACCACTGGGTGTGTCCAGGCCATGTTGGATCCGGTGATTACTATCAGATCAGCGCACTCCAGATCTTGGTAACAACCCGGCACCGTGTCGCTACCCAGAATACGTTTGTGTGCTGCTACTGCTGTCGACATACACAGGCGACTATTGGTGTCGATGTTGGCGCTGCCGATAAAGCCTTTCATCAGCTTATTGGCGACGTAGTAGTCTTCCGTCAACAACTGTCCGGAGACATAAAACGCCACTGAATCAGGGCCGTGCTTTTTTATGGTGTCTCGTAAACGTCTGGCGGTTTCATCCAGCGCCTCATTCCAGCTTGTCTGGTGGCCATCAACATGTGGGTACAACAGCCTGTTTTCCAACCCAATTGTTTCCAGCTGAGCGCTGCCTTTGACACAAAAGCGGCCTTTGTTTGCCGGATGATGCGGATCCGCCTGCAACGTTCTGCCGCCATCATTGGGCTCCGAACCCACCATAAAACCACAACCTACACCACAATAGGCACATGTTGTTTTTATCGCTGTCGAAATTGGTGGTTTGTGACTGTCAATGGCGTTTACTGGCATCAACCCGCTCATGCTGCGGTACCTGCGCCGAGCAGCAATGACACTGGATCGGTGCATGGTTGCTGCTGATCTATCATCCCTGCATACTCGCTTAGCCCGTCGATGTCTCCCAAGGCCACCGCTGCCGTAATCTGATTGCCCTTCAGCCAGAGCCGTCGGTAGTGTCCCTGTGTTTTGTCGCGCCAGATCAACGAACGCGACGAATGATCCGGAATCATTCCAACTGAATACACATCGAGTCCCGCTACCTTAAGGCGTGTCGACAGCGTTTTTGGCTGATACTGCAATTGTGCAGGAGTTGCTCGATGCCATTTCCTGTCAACGAGCAGCGACGCCAGCACATCGGCCTGCTGATACACAGGTGCCACCAGTCCAAACATCTCCTGGTTGATCTGACAACACTCACCCAAGGCAAAAATATTCTCCACGGATGTGCGCATCCAATTGTCCACAACAATGGCACGCTCACAACTCAGACCCGCTGTTTTGGCCAGCGTGATTTCAGGTTTGATGCCGATGGCAAGCACGGCAGTATGGCAGTTCAGTTGTTGTGGGCTGACATCAGCGCCAGTGGTATCCAGCGGAGCCAGTTC
>DITX01000097.1 GCA_002422225.1 Gammaproteobacteria bacterium UBA6173 | reverse complement strand
ATACTGGCAAACAGCGTGAGTGTTTTCATGGTCTCATTCAGACGCTGACTGCTTGACGACACATACAGATCGAGCATGCCAACTAATAACTCCCGCAGCGTTTCCATGTTGTCGATTTTGTGTACTCTCATTAAAACTGAGTACTTTGATGACGATGTAAAGATAGTCATCGTGAACTTCGATTTTAGGGCGATGATCAGTATTAAGAATATCTTCCTGCACCAATGGATGGATAGAAAAGCGTTCCCCAATGCTGCGGATGATGTCGGGGTTGTGCAGACCGTCGATATTTATCCACCCGGTTTGATGTGCAAGCTGATCATGTGCACATTCACTGACATCAATAATCTCTTGTTCATGCGCAGCGCTCTGGTCGTAGCGAATATAGTGAATGTCTGTCACGGGGCTGCTGATGTCCCCGATATGAACCAGTGTTCCGGGGGCTGCGCCCAATTTTTTGCCACGCTGTTTTATCAGGCGTGGTTTGTGCTGTGCCGTGTGAGGTTTAGACATCGTGATCAGCTGCTCCCAAAGTCAGAATTTGCACATAACACAGAATCCTGCAATCATTCCCCCCGTCGTTGCGCTATGGTAGCACGCCGGCTTTCAGACCCGCATCACACCGCCCGCCTGACGCGCACATTGATGTGGTAAGACATAGAAACAGGGAATTCGTGAATAGAGCCTTCTATAATTTTGTATTTTATCTGCTGCTGCCCGTTATTGTGCTGAGGCTTTTGTGGCGCGCTTTATTTCTGCCGGCCCCTGCTTACGCTAAACGCTGGGGCGAGCGGCTAGGCTTTGTTGATCGCGCTTTGGCCGAGCGCAGTGAAACAAAATGGATCTGGGTGCACGCCGCATCAGTCGGTGAATCCGTTGCAATTTCCCCGTTAGTGCTGAAGTTGCGCCGTGAGCGGCCGCAGTGGGGCATTGTTGTCACGACCATGACCCCTACAGGGTCTGAGCGTATTGATGAGTTGTTCGGACATGATGTTTGCCACGTCTATGCCCCTTATGACTACGCTGGGGCGGTCAAACGTTTCCTGAACAGTTTCAAGCCAGCATTGGTCATTCTGGTAGAGACTGAGTTGTGGCCGAA
Organism: Gammaproteobacteria bacterium UBA6173; assembly: GCA_002422225.1. GTDB lineage: Bacteria > Pseudomonadota > Gammaproteobacteria > Pseudomonadales > Pseudohongiellaceae > Pseudohongiella. Next base: position 20,017 of record DITX01000097.1, on the reverse strand, counting down.
TCTGGTGCATTACAGCAAAATAAGTGGCGCACGCATTATGGTGGCAAATGCCAGACTCTCCGAAAAATCCTATCGTGGTTACGAAAAATTTGCCGCGCTTGGTAAACCCATGCTCAAACAGATTGATTGTATTGCTGCACAGGCTGAAAGTGACGCGCAACGATTTGAGAGACTGGGAGTATCTGCAGCAAAGCTCAAAATTACCGGCAGCATCAAATTTGATATCGAATTGCCAGTGGCCTTACCGCAACTGAGTGCCGCCATGCGTGCGCGAATCGACGGCGAGCGTCCTATCTGGATCGCCGCCAGTACGCGTGAAGGCGAAGATGAAAAAGTTTTGTCTGCACTGCGTCTGGTGCAAAAGCAGATACCAGATGTGTTGCTGGTCTTGGTTCCGCGCCATCCAGAACGGTTCCCCAGTGCCGAGCGATTATGTGAAAAAGAGCAACTGGGTGTTGTTCGCCGTAGCAGCAATCAGCGTGTGGACGCTCAGACCGCCGTGTTTCTGGGTGACAGCATGGGCGAGTTGTTGGTCTATTACAGCCTTGCGCAGTTTGCATTTGTGGGCGGTAGTCTGGTGCCAACCGGTTGCCACAACGTGCTTGAGCCGGCTGCTATGGGCCTGCCGGTTATTACAGGGCCATCTCAATTCAACTTCCAGACTATTTGCGAGCGGCTGACAGAGCAAGGGGCATTGCTGTCCGTACCGGATGAGCGCGCCCTGGCGGATCTGGTAGTCATGTTATTCAAGGATCCGCAGAGATTGCATGCGATGGGGGATGCGGGCAAAACGACTGTGGCCGCCAATCGTGGCGCGCTCGAGCGGATATTCGCATTGGTCGACAGCTACTTGCCGACCTGAGCAATAGTAGTTGATGACAATAAGACTTTACAGGGCGCTGCGTGTCAGATTGTGCACTCCGTGTGGGCCTATCCAGATATTGTCCTCGATTCTGATGCCGCCCAAAGGCTGGAGCTCATCAATGAGCGGCCAGTTTACAAGCCCGGCCTCAGGCCCAGAGCGCAAGGCCTGCAGCAATACAGGTATAAAATAAATGCCTGGCTCTATGGTGAACACCATACGTTCATCAATGGCGCGCGTGGTTCGTAATGTCGGGAACTCCGGTGGAGGTGGCGCAAAGTTGCCAATCGGATCCGCAAGGCGACCGCCCACATCATGAACCTGCAGCCCCAGCAAATGCCCCAAGCCATGTGGCAGGAACGTGCGGGTGATGCCTTTTGCCAATAATTGTTCGGCGCTTCCTGAACAAATGCGACTGTCCACCAGCAACTGAGCCAGCTTTGCATGGGTCAGTTTGTGTAACTCAACAAAACTGCTGCCAACACGAATTTCATCAATGATGGCCAGTTGCAGTGCCTGCATGCCAGTCAACAGCCCAACAAAGTCAGCGTTTACTCCCGGCGCGCACCAGGTGCGCGTAATGTCCGAGCAATAGGAGTTGTAACGGCAGCCTGCATCAATCAGCAATACCTGATTGGCGGGTTTGTGTGCGTCGGCTGCGAGGTAGCGCTTTTTATGCTGGTAGTGCAAGAGCGCGCCGTTGGCATTCAGTGCCACGATGTTGTTATACGGCAACTCTGGATCAAGCACTTTGCAGGCTTGCAGGTAGGCCATATGAATATCGTACTCATCACCCCCCGCCTGAAAACAGTCGTGCGCGGCTTGGTGACCAAGCAGGGCATGAGCATTAGCGTCTGCGAGGCAGTGCACCTCATAGTCTGTCTTGTACGCGCGTTGGTAATCCAGCCAGGTGAGCAGCTTGGCTGGATTAATATGCGTGGCTGGGCATCCCAGCGAAGCCGCCAGCTTGTCATCTTCACCTAAAAAAATCAGCTGATCCGATTTTACCTTGGCACTGGCGATTGTTGTCCCAAGGTCTGCCACAGACAACAAAGGCTGTATGACAAACGATGATGCCCACCATTCGGGCATTTCAAGATGTTGATCGTGCCAGTAATCATTGGGCAGCACGGGCAGGAACATAGGTTTGTGGTCGGCACGCAGCAGCACAAAAAAATCAGGCCGGTCGACAGGTATCCAGCGCAGGAAATGCCCCCACGCCCTGAACGTGCCAGCGTGATCGTCAGCGTAGTGATAGTGCAGTTTCCCGCTGTAAATCAGCACGGCGCAGTCTGAGAGTCCAGTGTGCGCAAGCGCGTCTACTAGCTCCCGTTGTTGTTGATTGATATGTGCTTGAAAAAGTGATTCTGTATGCATACGGGAGACTAGGATTCAAAGTGAGGCTGCTGTGTGATAATACGCCCATGATCGTTAATGGCCAATGCTCCGATGCCCGAAAAAAGCAAATTGCAAACATCAGACGACGTGCAGGCAACTGACGATGGTCACGCGAAGAAAGCTGTGCAGCGCAAGATCATTCATTGCGACTGTGACTGCTTTTATGCGGCCATTGAGATGCGCGACAACCCGGAACTGCAGGGCAAACCCCTGGCTGTCGGCGGCGCGAGTGACCGTCGTGGTGTTGTCGCAACCTGTAACTACGAGGCGCGCCGGTTTGGTGTGCACTCTGCCATGCCAACGGCGACCGCTCTAAGGCATTGTCCGCAATTGATTGTGGTGCCACCCCGCATGGAAAAGTACCGAGAGGTATCACGCCAGGCACAGGCCATTTTTGCTGACTACACCAACCTGATCGAGCCATTATCGCTGGATGAAGCTTATCTGGATGTCAGTCACTCAACCGCTTTTCGTGGCAGTGCAACGCTGATTGCAGAAGATATCCGACGGCGTGTGCGTCAGAATCTGGGCATCACGATGTCGGCCGGTATTGCGCCGAATAAATTTCTGGCCAAAGTTGCCAGTGATTGGAATAAGCCCGATGGCCAGTTTGTGATTCGACCTGACGAAGTTGACAGTTTTGTGCGGCAACTCCCGGTTAAGAAACTCTTTGGGGTAGGCAAGGTCACGGCGGCCAGGCTGAACTCCCTCGGTATAAATACCTGCGAAGATCTACGCGGCTGGGCACTTGAGGCGCTGCAAGCCCAGTTTGGCAGCTTTGGGATGCGGCTGTACGAATTGAGCCGCGGAGTTGATCAGCGCGAAGTGAAGATAGAGTGGCAGCGCAAATCACTGAGTGTTGAAACGACCTATGTGCAGGATTTGCCTGATCTGGCAGCCTGTCTTCAGGAAATGCCAGCGTTGTATCAGGATATGCTGCGACGTTGGCAGCCCATGGCCAGTCGTTACCGGGTCAGTGGGAAGTTTGTGAAGCTCAAGTTTGACAACTTCGTCTCCACCACGGCGGAACAGTCCGATGATCGCGATGATGCCACGCTGTTTGCGGCATTGCTGTCGCAGGCGTTTTACAGGCACAACAGGCCGGTGCGATTGATTGGAGTCGGGTTGCGACTTCAACCCGCCGATCAGCGTGCGGCCGATCAGCTGGTGTTGGCGCTTGAGTAGGCTGCCTGAATTACTCAGCCGCCACTTTGTTTTCGTTATGTACCCGAATCAAGCCTTCCTGGCAAACTGAGGCCACCAGTATCCCGTCACGGGTAAAAATATTGCCTCGGTTAAAACCGCGTGCCTGGGATGATGAGGGACTGTCCTGCGAGTACAACAGCCAGTCATCCATGCGGAACGGGCGATGAAACCACATGGTGTGATCCAGACTTGCTATCTGCAACCGCGGGTCAAACAGGCTTTGACCGTGCGGACGCAGACATGTCTGCAACAGCGTCATATCTGAGGCGTACGCCAGCAAATGCGCGTGAAATGGGTAATGTTCGGGCAGCGTAGTGTTCAGCCGAAACCAGACACTGGTAACAGGCTCCTTGGGTGTTGTATCAAACAGACTGTTGACGTCAACGTGACGCAAATCGACTGCAAACTGGCGCGAAAAGCGCTCAAGCAGCGCTTCATTGGTTCGACCACGAAAATGTTCAGCCATCTGCTTACGATCTGCGCACTGTTCTGGCGGCGGCACGTCGGGCATCACCGCCTGATGCGACAGACCGTCCTCAGGCACCTGAAAAGAGCAGGACATATTCAGGATAGCTTTGCCGTGTTGAATGGCAACAATGCGTCGGGTTGTGAAACTTTTGCCATCCCGTATGCGATCAACTTGAAAAATGATCGGATGTTTGAGGTCGCCTGACCGTAAAAAGTAAGCATGCAGGGAATGCACATGTCGGTCATCTGGCACCGTGCGTGTGGCACTCAACAGGGCTTGCGCCAACACCTGACCGCCATAAACACGCATCCAGCCCTCATTTTTATGAGCGCTGCGGTAAAGGTTTTCGTCCAATGTTTCCAGCTCCAGGTGATTAAACAATCGCGCCAGCTGTAGGTTTTCCTGTGCATCCATGATGTTGATCCGTACTCGATAATCAAAAGGTTGGCCGGCAGTTTAGCAGCAGCGGGACAGTTGGTGATAGCCTTGAGCAAGTGCAGAGCGCCATTCCAGCCTTAGTTTTGCGCGAGGACTTTACCCATTCTGCACGCCCGGCGTATGATCGACAGCGTCGTCTCTCACAATAACAACAAGTCATTACATCAGGAGAATCCCATGAAACGTACACTGTTTGGTCTGACTGCGCTGGGCGCATTGTTCCTTGGCGCGATAATGCTGCAGCAGCCGGACGTGAGCGCCGCTGAAGACGCGCGCCTGGCTGCAGTGAAGCGGCAGTTTGTTGGCCATTATGAGCTGGTCAGTTTTATCAACTTTCCAGCCGGAGGGGCAGAAGTCGACAATAACTACATCGGTCGTATCATGTATGACGAGCACGATCAGATGTCTGCGCAGGGCATGCCCAAGGATCTGCCCGCGCGTGCCGCGCAAAGCAGTACTAATGTCAGCGGTGGGTTTGCCTACTGGGGGCCTGTCACCTGGGATATCGATCAAAACAAGGTAACCCACCATGTTGAAGGCTCTCCAACCCGTGGCAGTTGGGTCGGCGAAGACAACGTGCGTTATTACGAATTCACCAGCGATGGTTTGTTGAAATTATCGATTCGTGATGCCAGTGGTCGTACCACGGGCACTTTGACCTGGCGTCGAATCAGCAGCTGAGTCAGGGTTTATCTGTCTTCAACCAAGCGCTGGCTGCGAGTGCTTTGTTAGCAGAATGCTTATTCTGCTATGGCTGGCAAGCTGTCAGTCCCTCTATTTAGCTCTCCCCCATCTTTGCTCAAGTAAACATGGCTTCACTGCTGTGTTTTTGACTCCGGTCAATAAAAACCCACGGATGCTGATGCAGACTATCGTCCTTTGAGCCGGGACTGTCCGGCCGTGACAGGCAGCAGGGAGATCCACCATGAGTTCGGAGTTTCAGAACTGGGCACAAGGATTTGGCGCGATCAAACATAATCAGACAACCCGGCAGCGAATGGGTGACCTGATCGAGCTGTTGCATGGCAGTGGCAGATGTGAGCGCACACTGAGTATCGCGTTATTTCGCGCGGCTGACCTGCTGTGTAATCAAGGTTTGTGGTTGACCGCACAGATGGGATTTGTAAAAAGCGTCCATCTGGATGGCAGTAAGCTCAACGCTGAGGACTTCAGGTCCACGCCCGAGGGATGCAATGCCAGCGCGATGAATATGGTGCCGGCCTATGTGGGTTACTTGTTGGCGAATGCTCTGACGGGTAAGACGCGCGCCTGGTTGATGGGTCAGGGCAATTGTGTGGCCGCCATTGATGCGGTCAACGTGCTCGTGCGAAATCTGGAGCCTGAGCAAGCGCAACGCTATCCCCTCAGCGATTTGGGCTTGAGTCAACTTTGCCAGGATTTTTTCAGTTATGAGGTTTCCGCTGACGGTAGCCCTACCGCGCCACTGGGCAATCATGACAGTGTGTTCAGTGCCGGCTGTGTCGGCGATGGCGCGTACCCTGGGATGGCCGAATTGCAATATGTCCACATGCCTTTGCCAGGTCAGGAGCTTGTGGCATTTTTAAGTGACGTTGCATTTGAAGAGCAGCGCGGTAGCGATTGGGCGCCACGCTGGTGGCGCGGTGAGGACAGTGGCCTTGTGATACCGCTGATGATCGTAAGCGGTGGCAGGGCGGGTCAACGCACAACGTTGACACACTCTGGTGGTGTGTCCTGGTTTCGTGAACACTTGCGATTAAATGGTTTTCTCCCGGTCGAAGTTGATGGCCTTGACCCTGCAGCTATTGCCTGGGCAATCATCAGCATGGGCAGTGAGTTACAGGAGCAGCATCGGCAGATAATCGTAGGCGAGCGCAATTACCCGGTTTTGTTGCCTTACGCGATTGCCGAGACAGCATCCGGTTATCAGCTTGCAGACCTTAACCTTGGTACGGACTTGACAGCCCTTGGCAACCCGGCTCTGTATGAAACCATTCGCAAGACTTACAACACCACAATTTCGCACTTTTTTGTGCCGCGCGGTGAACTTGATAGTGCAATCAGCACCTTAAACAACCATCACCGGACGCAACGGCAGACAGAGAAAGACCATTGGCTGCGGCGATTGCGGGTGTCTTTACCCGATGCGCCGGCTATTCGATATGTCGCCCCCGGAAACCTGTCGTCACCCATGCAGCGCATAGACGAGTGGTTTGTGCAGCTGGCCGGGATGAATCCCTGTCATCGTGTCCGTATTGGAAACCCGGATGAAATTCGCAATAACTGTCTGGACAGCACGCTGGAAATGCTGCGTCACCGAGTGACTGAACCCGCGCCTGACGACGCAGAATCGTTGAATGGTGTGGTCATTACTGCCCTGAATGAAGAAGCGGTCGTCAGCGCAGTGTTGGCAAACAAGCAAGGTCTTAATCTGGTGGTCTGTCATGAAGCGTTTGCGATCAAAATGCTGGGGGTGATGCGTCAGGAAGCGATATTTGCGCGCCATCTGGCGGCCAGTGGTCGCGAGGTTAACTGGTTGTCAGTGCCTATTCTGGTCAGTTGTCACACCTGGGAAAATGGCAAGAACGGTATTTCCCGGCAAAATCCGGTATTGAGTGAAACCTGGTTAGGTGAGATGTCTGATGTCGCACCGGTATTTTTCCCGTTCGACAGCAATACCGCGGTCGCACTGCTTTTTCAGTTGTATCAACAACGCGGACGCATCGCAGTGGTTGTGGGGCCGCGCGGGCAGGTGCCGGTTGTCACGGATCAGGCGCAAGCTGAGCAGGCAGTGCATAACGGCGCGTTGTTGATCAGTCATGATGATAATCCTCAGGTGCAATTGTTGGCGCTGGGTGCCTTTCAATTGGAGTCTGCGCAACGCGCTGCGAAGGTGTTGCGCGATAACGCAATACCATGCTCCGTGGTCGCGATTCTGGAACCGGGTCGATTCAGGGAGCCGAGAGATGCGATGGAAGCCGCTTTTGTATGGACGCCGGAACAGATTACCCAGATTATTCCTGCGGTCACCCACCGTGTGTTCATTTCGCATACGCGCGCGGAGCCAATTTCCGGAACCTTGCGTCGCTTGGATACCGGTGCAGCTAACAGTCGTTTTATGGGCTATCGCAATCTGGGTGGCACGCTGGATCTGTTTGGTATGTTGTACGCCAATGGCCAGACGTGGGCGCATATTGTGATCGAAGTTGCTGATCTGCTGGGATGTGATGCCCAGCGGTGGCTGGAACCTGCGCACTTTGAAGCTGCCACTGGACAAGGTAATCCGGCTATACTCCGCTGATGGACAAACACTTTTTATACCTGACCCGCCTTGGCATTGATACTCATCAAGAGCCCGTTGTTTACATGCGTGAAGATTGCCACGTGTGCCGTTCTGAAGGCTTTAATGCGCAGGGTCGCGTGCAGATTTGTGCCGGGGATCGATCAATTATCGCCACCCTCGACATCGTTAAGGGTGATCTGCTCAGTCATCAAAAAGCCGGGCTGAGTGAAGCGGCGTGGTTACTGCTTAAAGCTAGTGAAGGCGAAAAAGCCACGTTTCGCCATGCCCCACCGGTTGATTCCATGAGCCATGTGCGAGGAAAGCTTTATGGTAAACCGCTCAGTGAACACGGTGCCAGAGAGATAATTCGTGATATCAGTGATGGCCGATACTCCGACATTCAGCTGTCTGCCTATGTTACCGCCTGTGCTGCCTCCAACCTGAATCTTGAAGAAACCATACACATTACCCGTGCAATGGTCGATGTTGGTCGCCATATCAAGTGGGGCGCAGACCGGATCATTGTGGACAAGCATTGTGTAGGTGGTTTACCGGGCAACCGGACCACGCCCATTGTGGTTGCCATTGTGGCTGCCAATGGGCTTACCATGCCCAAAACATCATCGCGCGCGATTACCTCACCTGCCGGCACCGCAGACACCATGGAAACCCTGACCGAGGTGAATCTAGGATTCGACCGGATGAGAGAGGTTGTTGATCAGCAGGGTGGCTGCCTGGCGTGGGGCGGCTCGGTGGCATTGAGTCCCTCGGACGACATTATTATCCGCGTTGAGCGTGCGCTGGATCTGGACAGTGAAGGGCAGCTGGTGGCTTCTGTCATATCAAAAAAGGTGGCGGCAGGTTCTACACATGTGTTGATCGATATTCCGGTAGGGCCAACCGCAAAAGTACGCAGCACAGAACTGGCAGAACGATTGGCCAGGCAGCTGACCTCGACCGGCGCAGCGCTAGGATTGAGTGTCCGCACAATACTGACCGATGGCACACAACCGGTCGGATTTGGGATTGGTCCAGCGCTGGAGGCCTATGATTTGTTGGCAGTATTGCAGAATAAGCCGGGCGCATCGCCGGAGCTGAGACAGCGCGCCCTGGTGCTGGCGGCGGTTTTGCTGGAAATGGGGCAGGCATGTGGTGTTGGTGAGGGAGTGGCCTTGGCCAGCAAAACGCTGGACAGCGGAGCTGCCTGGTCCAAGTTTCAGGCGATATGCGACGCGCAGGGTGGTCTCAAAGTGCCCCCAATCGCTGCGCACAAACAAACACTGGTCGCTCATAAACGCGGCGTGGTTGCCATGCTCAATAATCGGGTGATTTCCCGTCTTGCCAGTCTTGCCGGTGCACCCAATGCGCCGGCCGCTGGCATTTGCATGCATGTGCGACTGGGTGATGTCGTCGAAGCTGGTCAAGCGTTGATGACCTTGCACGCTGAAGCGTTGGGAGAACTGGAGTATGCGCTGGATTTTTATCATGCCCATCCTCAGATTCTGCATATAGAGGAAGAAGTGGTATGAGTCGATTATTGTTTACGATGCCGGGTCAGCAGGCGCTGTCGCAGAGTCTGTTGCTGCGTACCGGTTGGACGGCCGGGGCTATGATTCTTCGGCAATTCCCAGACGGAGAAAGTTATATCCGGGTTCTCGATGATGTGCGGGGACGCGATGTTACTATTCTGTGCCAGCTGCATGAACCCGACAGTCGTGTGCTGCCACTGTTGCTATTGGCAGATACCTTACGTGACCTAGGTGCCGCGCGCGTGGGCCTGGTGGCGCCGTATCTGGCTTATATGCGTCAGGACAAGCGCTTTAACGAAGGAGAAGGTATCAGTTCGCATTATTTTGCAAGATTGATCAGCCAGCACTTGGACTGGCTGCTGACAGTGGATCCTCACTTGCATCGCATTCATCAGCTCGATGAGGTTTACAGCATTCCTGCGCTGTCATTAACGGCCGTGCAACCGATTGCTGCGTGGATTAAACAACATATAAATAATCCACTGGTGATTGGCCCGGACAGTGAGTCAGAGCAGTGGGCTGCGCGTGTGGCTGAGGCAGCGGGTTGTCCATGGGAGGTGCTGGAAAAGCAGCGCTTTGGCGATCACGATGTGCAGGTATCCCTGCCGCATGTAGCGAACTACCTAGATCGCACGCCCGTTCTGGTTGATGACATTATCAGTACAGGAAGAACCGTGATTCAGGCTGCTCAACACCTGATGACTGCCGGGATGGCAAGCCCAGTGTGTATCGCGGTGCATGGCATATTTGCACAGGGTGCTCTGGCGGATATGCAAGGCCATGGTCTGCATGTTGTCACCAGCAACAGTATTGCTGATGACAGTAATCAAATTGATCTGGCACCTTTACTTGCGGACGCATTAATGTCGTTTCCGGGCTGAGCAGCTCAGAACACAATGCTGGCGCCATAGGCGGGCACGTCGCTGCGAATACCTTTATCCAGCCACAGTTTTTGAGAGAGTGCTTCCAAGGCTGTGGCTTCACCATGCACCAGGCACAGCCGGGGTTTGTCTTTAAAATTTGCCGCCCAGTCAATCAGCGCGCTTTGTCCAGCATGCGCTGACAGGCCCCCAATGGTTTCTATGCGGGCGCGTACTTTAAATTCCTCACCAAACATTTTGATTTCTTTTTTGCCGTCAACCAGCAGGCGCCCTAGTGTACCCTGTGCCTGAAAGCCAATAAAAATGACCGTGCTAGTTTCTCGCCAGATGCGATGCTTGAAGTGATGACGAATACGACCGCCCGTGCACATGCCACTGCCAGCGATAATGATGGCACCCTGTTTGATTTTATTGATTTCCATCGATTCTTCTGCACTGCGACACAGTTTTAAAGTCGGCAGGAAGTTCCTTAATGATTCACGGCCAGCATCGGTCAGGCAACGGATATCGGTGTCGTCCATGATATGCAGCCAGCGGTCATAGACTTCAGTGACTTCTATTGCCATAGGGCTGTCGAGGAATATCTGCCAGTTATCCAGTTCACCGGCGTGGTACAGGCAGCCAAGATGAAAGATCAGTTCTTGCGAGCGGCCGATGGCAAAGGCCGGAATGAGCACATTGCCATCGCGTGCCCAGGTTTCGCGAAGTACGTTGCGTAACTCGTCGACAGTTTCGTCGTGGTTGCGGTGATTGCGATCGCCATAGGTGCCTTCCATGAGCACAAGATTGGCTTTGTCTGGGGTTTCTGCGTCATTCATCAGTGCGGAGTCATTGTTACCAAGGTCACCTGAGAACACCATGACCTTATCTTCTCCGCATTCGGTCAGGGTTAACTCGACAATTGCAGATCCCAGAATATGGCCGGCATCCAGAAAGCGCACGCGCGCGGAGGAGCCGACGTCAAAGGCCACGTGGTAGGGTTGTGGAACACATTGATGCAACGCGTGTTCGACATCGCGAATGGTATATTCCGCTTCAATGGGTGTGCGGCCACTGCGTAAACGACGAAGATTGTCGCGCTCCAGATCACGCTCGTACAAGCCGTAAGCATCCTCCAGCAAAATTCTCAGCAGTTGGCGTGTTGCCTGCGTGCAATAAATCGGGCCTTTGAATCCGTTATGCACAAGCTTGGGTAGCATGCCGGAATGGTCAAGATGTCCGTGAGATAACACAACAGCGTCAATTGCGCGTGGGTCAAACGGGAATGTGTCATGTCCAACCCGGTCCACCGCATCGCCGCCCTGATGCATGCCACAATCAAACAGAACTTTGCCCAATGCGGGGGATTCAACCAGATAGCAGGAGCCGGTAACTTCCTGAGCGGCGCCGTAAAAAGTGATGGTGGCCATAATGATATCCTGTTACATCGTTTACAGAGTGTGCGAGCGTACATCAATGCGATGTCGCTGCGGTTATGCCCTGAGTCTAACGCAATCGGTGTACTGTCGTCAGACGCAATCAGCTAGAATGCCGACTGGCTCAATAATGTAAGGTATGTGAGGGAGGAAAACGTGTCACTGAATCAAGCATCCAGTTCGCTGAAGGATCGGTGCTTTGTATTCAGCGACCGTTGGCTGGCCGAGTCGGTTCGACTTGATCTGGCATTGCTAGCCCCTCAACCGCAGTTGGATGCGGAGCGCTTTGCCCGGCAACAACAAGGCAATCCAGAACAGCGTGTGCTCGCTTGGGCAGAAAAGCTTTCACAACATGCTGGACTTACAGATGCCTTGCATGTCTGGCGACAGCGCTCTGGATTGATGTTGATTGTCATGTGGCTGCTGGCATTTGTTGGCGGAATGTCTGCTGCTCTCGGCATCATGGGCAATAGTGATGTGCCGGTGAATGTGCTTTGGGCACTGGGCACCTTGTTGGGTTTTAATCTGTTGATGCTCGTGTTCTGGATGTTGAGCCTGGGCATGACGCCGGGCGAGCTTTCCATGGGGCGGGTCTGGTTCTGGCTGAGTTCCCGCTTTGCTGGCAACAAGACTGCGCTGCTGGCGCGGTCTTTTGCGGGGTTGAGCGCCCGTATTGGCATCAGCCGATGGTGGATGGCCGCGGTGACACACAGTATTTGGAGCTGTGTGGCGGCTGGCGCATTGATTGGATTGCTCTTGGCGCTTTCGTTGCGCAGCTACGTGTTTGTCTGGGAAACCACCATTTTGCCGGCCTCTCTATTTAACACGCTGGTGCAAAGTATTGGGTGGCTGCCCACTCAGCTTGGGTTCGCGATGCCAAGCGAAACGATGGTCAATGCCGCGGGCGCCCTGAGTAGTGATTGGACAACACAGACTCAACCTGAGCGCAGAGCATGGGCAGGGTGGTTATGCGGCGCACTATTGGTGTACGGCTTGTTACCACGCTTGTTGTTATTATTGTTCAGCGCTTGGCGCTTGACCCGAGGCATGAGTCGTTATCGGCTGGACCTGCATCATGCAGATTGGAGCGCACTCAGCGCGCGATTATCGCCCAGCGATCAGGCAGTGGGTGTCATCGACCCTGAGCAAGCCACCGTGCCCGCCAAGACCTTCTCGGGGCAGCGCTGTAAGACGGCGCAAGGTGCAGCCATCATAGTTGCGTTTGAATTGAGTGATCAGATTGTATGGCCTACTGCCGCCTTCAGCGATTTTCATCATGAGCGTGTTGCCAATCGCCAGGAGCGCATCAATTGCCTAGCGCTGCTAGATCAGGCGCCTCCTCGCGCCTTGTTATTGGTGTGTGATGCTGCTCAGACCGTTGATCGCGGGTCATTGTCCTGGCTTTCTGATGCATCAGGTAGAGCCTTGCACGTTGCCGTCTTGTTGGCAGGCAGCGGCACAGGCAGCCGTCGCCAGTTATGGCGACAGCATTTGCAAACGCTAGGAATATTGTCTTCGTCGGTTTTTGATGAAGACGCAGACGCTCGCGTGTGGCTGGAGGCAAATGCATGAATAAGCTTCAGGGTATCGACAAGCCTGTTCATATTGCGGTGGCTGGCCATACTAATACCGGGAAGACATCGTTGTTGCGCACGCTGACCCGAGATGCGCGTTTTGGTGAAGTCAGTGATCGCCCTGGCACAACTCGCCATGTTGAGGCGGCACGGTTGCTGGTCAACGGACGTGTGCTGGTTGAACTGTATGACACGCCAGGAATCGAAGAGCCTATTGAGCTTTTGGCCCTGCTTGAGCAACAGGCTTTGGTCAGTGGATCTCGGGAAGACGGGCCACAGCGCATAGAGCGGTTTCTGGCGTCGGCACCGGCCCGTGAACAATTTGAACAGGAAGCTAAAGTCTTGCGTCAGATGCTAAAGAGTGACGCCGCGTTTTATGTGATTGATAGTCGGGATCCGGTGCTGGCAAAACACCGCGATGAGCTTGAAATACTGCGCTTGTGCGGCGTGCCTTTGCTGCCTTTGCTCAATTTTGTTGCTGATGCGTCTGCCCGGGAAGCGGCATGGCGCGAGGCCTTGGCAGGACTGGGTCTGCATGCGATTGTGCGGTTTGATATTGTGGCGCCCACCGAGGACGGTGAGCGGTTACTGTACAGTAAACTCGCGGGTTTGCTTGATTCCCATGCGGCAGTCTTAAATGCCTTGATCGAAAATCACGCTGAGGAAACCCGGCTAAGGCAGCAGGCAGCCGCGCAGCAGATAGCAGAATTACTGTTGGGTGTCGCTGCCTGTCGACAACGAGTATCCACGCTCGATCCGCAAGCACTGGCCTTGGGTGCACAGGCCTTAAATGACGACGTGGTTAAGCGTGAGCAGGCATGTGTGGAGCGATTGCTAAGCCTATATCGGTTTTATCCGGATGATGTCGAAACTGCGGCGCTGCCGTTAATTGACGGCAAGTGGCAGCAGGATCCGTTTGACCCTGTCATCTTGCAATATCTGGGTATGCGTGTCGGGGGCGGTGCCGCTGCCGGGGCCGCCGCAGGGGCTGGTATTGACCTGATCGCGGGTGGGTTGACGTTAGGTGCGGCCACGTTACTGGGTGCTCTGTTGGGTGGAGGACTGCAAACCCTGCGACATTATGGTAGTAATTTGATGGCCATGATAACGGGTGAAAAGAGCCTCAGAGTGGATGACACTATCCTCAGAGTGCTGGCTGCGCGGCAGTGTGGATTAGTTCTGGCGCTGGAACGGCGCGGCCATGCAGCTCAGCAGGCAACCTCTGCCACCACGGCAGTCCGCCCGGTACTCAATGACTCAGAGTTGCCAGCCGAGTTGCGACTTGCCAGAGCAAATCCGCAATGGTCAGATCGCAATGCCGATATGCTGGGAGACGAGCGTTTGCAAAAAGCAATCAACACCCTCAGCGCAGAATTGACGCAATCCATGGCCACGCTGCGCATATAATGCCCCGTCGTACATTGAACAGATAACACTCATGCCGGGAGCTTGCTAATGGTCCATCCTGCTGCGATAACAATCGGCTTGCTGATCATCAGCAATATTTTTATGACTTTTGCGTGGTACGCGCACCTTAAAGATCTGGCACACAAGCCGTGGATCATTGCCGCGTTGATCAGCTGGGGCATTGCGCTGTTGGAGTATCTGTTTCAGGTGCCGGCCAACCGCATCGGGTATACCATTATGTCGGTTGGGCAACTGAAAATCTTGCAGGAAGTCATTACGCTGAGCGTGTTTGTTCCATTTGCCTTGTTTTATCTGAAGGAGCCGTTAAAGATGGACTATCTTTGGAGTGCCTTGTGTTTGTTGGGTGCGGTCTTTTTTGCATTTCGCAGCAAACTGTTTGCCTGACGCTGTACAAAAAAAGGACATTTACTATGACAGATCAATCACAGACGCGTTTGCGTGGGGTATTGACGGGTGTGTTTTTTGGCACCGGATCGGGTGTCATTACAACATTAGGTTTGATAGTGGGTTTGTTTGCAGGCACAGAATCACTGGCTGCCGTGCTGGGTGGCATTCTGGTCATCGCTGTTTCCGATTCCATGTCAGACGCGTTTGGTATCCATTTGTCAGAAGAAGCACGCCTCGACAGCACCAGTAAAAGTGTCTGGCTGGCAACCATGGCTACATTTGTCACCAAGTTTTTGATGGCATCAACGTTTGCACTGCCCTTATTGTTGCTGCCTTTACAGCAAGCGGTTATTGCCTGCCTGGTATGGGGGGCCATGGTGTTAACCATGCTGAGTATTTTTATCGCGAAACAACAGCAAGAGTCGTGCTGGTCTGTTGTGGCTGAACATCTTGGCATCGCTACGCTGGTGATGATTTTGTCATGGCTGGTTGGCATGGGCGTAAATAACTGGTTGACCGTGTAAAATCGCTGACATCACGCAAGCGCTCGACAAGCTTTAAATGCCCAAAGGAAATAAAGCATGAACAACACACACTACCTTGGTTGCCTGGCAATCTTGTTGGCAGCCTGCAGTGACGCAGAGCCAGTACCAGCACTCGATGAGGAGGCCTTACGCGCGCAAGGCGCCGAGCTGGCTGCACAGTTTGTAGGTACTTTGTTACCCACCTTGCAGCAGGCGATTCAAGCCGGCGGCCCGGTCAATGGTATTGAAGTGTGTGCGGTTCAGGCACCGGCGATTGCACAGACCCTGAGCGAGCAAAGTGGCTGGCAGGTCAAGCGCGTCAGTTTAAAAACCCGTAATGGCGCATTGGCAACACCTGATGCCTGGGAAACCAGCGTCTTGCATACCTTTGATCAGCGCCAGATGGCAGACGAGCCGGCAGCGCAAATCAACCATGCCGACGTGGTTGCCGGTGAGTTTCGTTACATGCAGGCACAGCCCGCGGGTCCGCTATGTCTGACCTGTCACGGAACCGACATCGCAGCAGACGTCAGCGAAGCCTTGACCCGCCACTATCCTGATGACATGGCAACCGGTTATCTGGCGGGACAAATCCGTGGAGCTATCAGCTTGCGTTCACCAACAGAACCGAGATAAAAAATGAATAACAATGAGCCGGATCAACAGCCCGAAACATCGAACAACGGATTTGTAAGGAATACGCTACGCACCTTGAGATCGGGAGAGAACCCGGTGCATCTGTTTGCCGCAGTGACCGGGTTTTTTGTTGCGAGCGCTGTGTCGTTGGCGCCGGGGGTTTCACTGACGTCAGAGGTCCCCGTCGCCTGGACCTCCCTTGGATATTACATTTTTGGCTTGCCGTTGATGTGTCTTGTGATCTATCTGCTAGCCCGGACGTATCCTGTACGAGCTTGGCGTTGGACATTGAGCATGATGCTCGGGCAAGTGTTTTCATCCATTTTTTTTGGTGCAGGCTACATGTTGCCCGTCGCCATGATCTACGTGACCATGCTGTCTGTGCCTCAGTTCTATGTGGGGACACTGGGTGCTAAAGCTGGTATGCGACGCCGTGCAGCAAACGGTTCAGGCAATTAACTTACATTAAAAAAAGCAGTTACAGGACAACACATGACGTTTAAGGGTAGCCCCAAATACACTCACCAACAGACTGAAAAGACTGGTGTGTTAATCACGAATCTGGGTACGCCGGACGCGCCAACCCCAGCGGCATTGCGCCGTTATCTCAAAGAGTTTTTGTGGGATCCGCGCGTGGTGGAAACGCCGCGCCCCATCTGGTGGTTGATACTGAATCTGGTAATTCTGAATATACGGCCCAGTCGCTCTGCCAAGTCCTACGCAACGGTATTCACCGACGAAGGCTCGCCTTTATTGTTCCACACCCGTCATCAGGCTGACGCATTGAGAGCAGAGTTGAAAGCGCGCGGGCATGAGAACGTGGTTGTCGATTTTGCCATGCGTTATGGCAACCCATCGATTCCATCGGTGTTACAGAATATGTTTGATCAGGGGGTTGGCAAATTACTGGTGCTGCCCTTGTATCCGCAGTATTCAGCATCCACAACCGCGTCTACCTTTGATGCCATCAGTGCGGACTTTACCAAGCGTCGCTGGATGCCCGAGTTGCGGTTTGTGAATCACTATCACGACTACGCCCCGTTTATCAAAGCATCAGCCATTCGAATCAGGGATCATTGGCAGGCACATGGCCGTGCGGACAAATTGATGTTTTCCTATCACGGTATTCCCAAACAGTATTTGCTCAACGGCGATCCGTATCATTGTGAGTGCTACAAAACCTCACGACTGATTGCAGAGGAGCTCGGGCTGACATCTGATGAATACATCACCACATTCCAATCCCGTTTTGGTCGCGAGGAGTGGCTAAAACCCTATACTGATCACACGCTGAAGGCATTTCCAGCGCAAGGCATAAAGTCAGTGCAGGTCTTTTGCCCGGGCTTCTCTGCGGATTGTCTTGAAACCATCGAAGAAATTGGCGAGGAAAACAAAGAGTATTTCTTGCATGCTGGCGGGGAGCGTTACGAGTACATTAGCGCGCTGAACGACAGACCCGAACACATTTCTGCGCTGGCGGATTTGTTGCAGTCAAATATGCAAGGCTGGCAGCCAGCTGACGTAGATACTCAACGTCAGGCACGAGCGATGGCCTTGGGTGCGGAAAAGTAAGCTAAGAGCCTGTCGGACGCCTCGGTTAAAAGAGGACGGAGGCGCATGCCTCCGTCCCCGGCTAGCCACTATTACTGCGCAGTTGCCGGCTCAGCCGCCAGCCACTCATTCAGATCAATGATGTCCTGCGGTGTAAGCACACCGGCGGTGCGCTTGAGTTGCAGAGTATCAACTACGTAGTTGTAGCGGGCATCTGAGTAGTTACGCAGAGCCACAAACAATTGCTGGCGCGCCTGCACAACGTCAACAATGTTGCGCGTGCCCACTTCATAACCCGCTTCAATCGCATTCAGCGCTGATTGTGCAGACACAATTGCCTGCTGACGCTGTGATATCACCAGGGCATCGGTATTCACGCGTCTAAACGCATTGCGAATATTTTGTGTGGTCTGGCGACGGATCAGGCTGGCTTGTTCCTGTTGTGCAACCAGATCATATTCTGCCTGGCTGCGACGGGCAGTGACAGCATGACCGGAGTACAAAGGGATGTTGATCTGAACCGCGACGCTGAATCCTTCAATGACACCGGTCGAGCGCACACTACCATCAGCACTTTGACCAGAGTTCGAGTCAGTATTTGAGTAGCTGCTCTGCAAGCCGATGGTTGGCAGATGTTCAGCGCGCCGAGCCTGTACCGTCTTGGCCTGAGCCTCAACGCTGTAACGCGCCGCCAACAGTTGTGGATTGCTGTTCAAAGCTTCCTGAACCCAGGTGTCCATGTCGCCATCTGCCGGGGTGATTGGGAAGTCCGCCCGCAGGCTCTCAAGATTGGGATGTGGCTGGCCAGTAATTGCTTCCAGCGCTTCATAGCTGGAAGACAAAGCGTCCTCAGCCAGAATGGTGTTGTTTCGGGCTAGATCGTATGCGGCCTGCGATTCGTAGACCTCAGTAATGGCAACCAGACCAACCTCTTCACGCTGGCGGGTACGCTCAAACTGGCGCATGGCGGCTTCTTCTTCCTGCCTGCGCGTGCTCAGATCATCGATGGCGCGCAGTACCGTAAAGTAGGCCGTTGCGACACGGATAATCAGTTCCTGCTCTTGCGCAGCAAAGTTGTAAAAACGTGCCTGATCGGCTTCCTTGGCACCTTGATAGCTGTACCAGGAATTCATATTCAGCAATGCTTGTTGAACGCTGACGTTGTAGCGACGGGTGCTGGCATCAAGATCGGTAAAACTGATGGTGCCTTCCGGGCCAGTAGATTGTCGTTGTTCAGACAGGCCGGCACTCACCTGAGGCATCAGGCTTGCGCGCGCCAGTCGTACCTGTTGTTGCCCGGAATTGAGCTGGGCTTGCGCTTGACGCAGTGCGGGGTCATTGCGCATAGCCAGTTCGAGAATACTCACCAAATCGTCAGCAAATACTGGTTCTACGCAAACAAGCAGTCCTGCCGCGAGAACTATCGTGCGGGTAAATCGTCCCATAATCAGAAATCCTGTAAGAAAGTTCATTAACTGAAACGCAAGCGATCAGAGCCTTGCCTTTAAATAGACGCTGCAAAAGCACTTTGCGTTTAACTGCAGACATCTGTTGGATGATGCCTTTTATTGATCCCGGATTTGTGCCCCGATTGTCGCCATCCCAACAATCATACGTAACAGGAGCCAGTTCCGGTTGTGTTCGGCATTCTACACAGTGTTGACGGGTGGCGTCCAAGAGTCATAAGCAACAATTTGCAATCTGTGAGGGCATACTCTGGATAACACTTTGTGGGCTATTAAGGCATAATGATAGCCCACTTTTTAATTCATACGCGTCCGTTTAATTCATCAGGGGCGCCTATACACAGGCAGGATAGAGTAATGAGTGCCAAGCCAGAACACTTTCTCGACAGAATTACCGAACTGGACGACAGAACCCGCTATACGTTCGGAAGCTCGCGCAAAGTGTATGTAAAAGGCAGCCGTGACGACATTCTTGTGCCAATGCGCGAGATCACACAGGCTGATACACACACCGAAAAAGGACTTGAGCATAACCCGCCCATTCGTGTTTATGACACCTCGGGTGCGTATTCTGATCCGTCTTTCCATATCGATCTGCGCGCAGGATTGCCAGCAATTCGTGCGCGATGGATCGAAGAGCGTGGTGATACCGAGTTGCTTGCTGGTGTGACATCAACATTTGGTAAGCAACGTCAGGATGATGTGCAGACCGCGCACCTACGATTTGAGCACATGCGCAAACCGCGCCGGGCCAAAGCAGGCGCCAATGTGTCCCAGCTGCATTACGCGCGCAAAGGTATCATCACCCCTGAGATGGAATATATTGCCATTCGTGAAAACATGAGTCTGGCACAGGCGCGTGAACATGCTGCGCTGGGTTTTCAGCATCCTGGGCAGTCTTTTGGTGCGTCAATTCCAAAAGAAATCACGCCGGAATTTGTGCGTGACGAAATTGCCCGAGGGCGCGCGATCATTCCGGCCAACATCAATC
>DITX01000113.1:4758-5292 GCA_002422225.1 Gammaproteobacteria bacterium UBA6173 | reverse complement strand
GCCGGCGTTGGGATGGGTTGTACTTGCTGTATCTGCTCGTCATAGAGTACAGATTCAAACGGCGTCGCTGGTGCAATACGCTCATCAACCGATCCGCTGCCAATCTGATTCTCCTGCGCGATAAAATCAGCCTGCTCTGGTGCGGTGTCGCTGCGATACTGGGCGAGCGTGATTTCGATGGCTGGCATGCTGGCGCTTTCAGTCATAAAGCTGAAACCCACGCCCGCAATGATGATGACATGCAGGCATGCCGACATAAACACAGTAAAACCAAAGCGCTCGTTGCCGAGGGTGTTCTGACTGGCCAATGTATTTGCCTGGCTGTGTTTGCCAGAATTACTGCTTGCCGGCATTGCTCAGTTTTTCCGCAATAATGGCCATCAGATCACCAGCGATATTAAGATTATACGCAGCGTTGATTTCGCGTACACAGGTTGGGCTGGTGACATTAATTTCAGTCAGGTAGTCGCCGATGACATCAAGACCAACAAACAGCAGGCCTTTGGCCTTAATAGTGTCTTTGACTTGAGCGGC
>DITX01000113.1:0-4657 GCA_002422225.1 Gammaproteobacteria bacterium UBA6173 | reverse complement strand
GAGACGGAAAATCGAGCTGCCACCCATGCCGTCTAGCGGTTTGAAAATCACATCGCCATGCTCTTTATGGAACGCGCGTAACTTATCAGCCCGGCTGCTGACCAAGAAGGGTGGGCAGCATTGAGGGAATTGTGTCGCGAATATTTTTTCATTGCAGTCACGCAGCGACTGCGGTTTGTTGACAACCAAAGAGCCCGCCTGCTCGGCACGTTCCAGCAAATACGTTGAGTAAATGTAATTGTTATCAAAAGGTGGATCTTTGCGCATCAGGATCACATGCAGATCTGCCAACGGGCGCTGTTCGACCTCACCGAGGGTGAACCACTGATGCGGATCATACGCAACAGACAGCTTGCGCATATGCCCCATGGCGGCTTCACCGGCAAGGTAAAGATCACTCTGTTCCATGTAATACAGTTCCCACCCACGCTCCTGCGCTGCCACCAGCATGGCGAGGCTGGTGTCTTTTTTGTAGTTGATGCGGTCGATAGGGTCCATCACGATGCCGAGTCTGATCTGCATGGCTGCGTCTCTCTAAAAACAATAAGAAGTTCATCACGTCCTGAATGGCGGGCATCATAACATGCTGTGCAAGGGTTTCGGGCAGCGACCATGCGCCTGTGCTACAACCTCTGTAGGTGACTGTCCAACAGGCTGATCAGGGAGGAAAAGCCATGCAGTGCAATACCCATGCAGTAAAAGACAGTGTTTTTGAGCCAGGCAATTCAATCCCTGTTTTCAGGACTCGGCAGCCGGTTCGGGTGCTGTTGGCGGATACAGGCGAACTGTTGCGTCAACAGTTAACCGCGATGTTATCCGATGCCAATTGCGAGGTAATGGCCGCTGCGGATGGCTTTGACGTGTTGTGCCGCTTGCCGGAGCTACGCCCGGATGTGTTGCTGATCGCCAGTGACTTGCCCAGGCTCAGCGGTATTCAAGTGTGTTCATTATTGCGGCAAAGCCCTGATTTTGCGACGTTGCCGGTGTTGATCCTGACGGGCGCCAATGCGATGGTTGACAAGGTCAGAGCAGAATTGGCTGGTGCAAACGCCTGTCTGGAAAAACCATTTCGACGCAGCGAGTTGCAGGCCGCCTTTAGCGCGGTGTTTGATGGGCAGTTACATCCGGGCACTGCGAGTTCTACAGAGTCAGTTGACCATGTCTTGCCTTCTGATTGTTGATGACGACATTGCCGGCGCGGCGCAGTTTGCAGAATTTTTAAGGCTTGCGTTAGGCCGTCACGACAACATTGTTTGTGTGGCGGGTATTAGCGCTTATCGCGTGTGGCGGCGCACAGGACATGCCGATCTTATTCTGGTAGAGCTGATGCGGCATCAGTCAAATGGGTTTTCAATAGCGGCTGCAATTGCCAGGCAATCCAAAACACCGGTAGTTCTGCTGAGTGATCGCAGGCAAGAGTCAGACATGCACTGGGCGCGTGCACGGGGAATTCATCGTGTGCTGAGCCGTCATCGCGGTATCGCTGTTTTGGCGCAAGACATTCAGGTGTTGCTGGGTCGTGAAACGAGTTCACCTGTTGAGGACACAACGGTGCAAGCCGCCCCGGTCGGGATTGATCAGCTGTGTGCCAGCCCCTCAACGGCCTTGCTGACGTGCCTTTATGACGATCTGCGGCAGTGGAACCCTGATCATGGCAGTGAACGCTGGGTGGTGGCCAAGCAACAATCAGATTCGCTGACCTGGCTTAAAAATCTGCTGTGTTTTATCGGGCAATCAGTGTTGCGTGATGCCATAAAAACGCTGGTCAATGGGAAACATGCCTGCGCAGAGGCCTGTATTCGGGCGCACCAACGCGTGTTGTTGTTGCTGATGCCCGAGCCCGCAAGGGAGTTGCATAAATTAGCCTGCGAGGCCGCCGAAGGCATCTTGAATCGTTTGCCGTCTATCCAGGATGTGAACGAATCAACCTTATTGACGGCCTCGCCACAGTTATTGCCATGCAGGAACCTGCTCAATGCCATGTCGTTTTTGCCCGCAGCGGGAGTAGCTTTGGGTGCAAGCGGTCCCTGTTTAAACGTTCGCGACTTCGTTACACAAACAGAGTTTCTGCTCGCGTGGCCGCCACCTGCAAACGCAGGAGAGCTGGCGGCAGGTTTGGAGGGCATGATGCACGTTTTGGGCAGGCTGCCAGTTCGACCTACGTTGGCAGAGGCGTGCTTGATATTGAGTGCCCTGGATGCACCGCAACCTTGTGGATTGTTGCTGCATGCCAGTCTGGCTGAGCGTTATGTTTGCACACAAACTGATGTGTCAGACAAACTTGCCGGTGCGCAGCCCTCAAGTCCCTGGCTTGTAGATTACCTCGTCGCTATTGGCAACAAACTGGACAGTCAGGAGCCAGCCCATCAACGCTTATCTCATGTGATGGTCAGTGTTTACAAACTACGTGCCCTTCTGGATATGCGGATTGAGCAGTGTGTCTCTGTCCGCTCAAACTGGCGTCAATGGCAAATGGTAGCAAGGTGTCTTTACGACTACTGCAGTCAGGGGGTTTTGCGGTCCGACGCATGGTCGGAGTTTGACTTCAAAAGCCTGCGCGGTCACGTCCATGATCTGCAGCTGTGCGCCGAACAAGCCATGCTGCCACCTGATCGCGTGTTGCTAAATTTGGCTGCGGCGGAGATTTGTACTGCAAGACGCGCTCAATGCGGTGATCGATATGAACATCAAACCCTGGCGGCCGGACTGCATCGTTTGCCAACGCCGGATACCATCGTGTCTGGATTGGTGGATGACCTCAGGCAATCTGGTAGTTTGATGAGTGAAATTCGCCATGAGTTGCATTTGCTGTCGGAGATTGCGCAGCAGTTGGGCGTTGAGCGTGTGGAGAGTCTGTCGCGGCTGATGCAGGATGTTTACCAACAGCTCAGCAAACAACCTGATCTTCTGCGCCGTAAGGACTTGAAGCTGACCTTGAGTCGGGCGCATCGGGTGTTATGCCGCGTGCTGGACCAAGCGGCCGCGTGGCAGCCATTGACTGAGCGCGGCTTGGAGTTGTCTGTCAGGAATACCATCAATGCATTGTTTGAGGTGTTTCCTGAACAGCAATCCTGGCGACAAGGGCAAGAACCTGAGCGTGCGGCGCGGGCATTAACGCTTTCCGATACCCAAAACACAAGTTTGACGCAGTGTGTGTCAATCAATCGCCGCCTGCGTCTGTTATTGCGTCACAGGCGTAATCTGGCGGAATACCGCAGCCTCATGCTTGAACTTTTGCGCGAGCAACACACCTTGATTGCCACATATCTTCCCTATCAGCCGTCTGACTAAACTGGTTATAATGCCGGCTCCTTGAACTAAGTAGTCAGCGGGTTACAGTGTTGTGAGATCTATCGGTTTTATCTGGGGTGTGGGTGGTGTGTTGCTGCTGCTGTCTTTTGCCGTTGTTAGGCTGGGCGGTGTGGCTCTGGAACTGAATACCTATGATCTTTCACTTATGCATTGGCTGCTGATGCTGGGCTGGTTTGCCTACATGGTGTGGGCTGAGGGATATAAAGGATTTCATCTGGCATTTGCGCCGCGTGTTGTGGCGCGCGCCAGTTATCTCGCTGCCAATCCCAAGCTTGTGCACGTGTTGTTGGCACCGCTGTTTTGTATGGGATATGTACATGCCACGCCGCGTCGGCGCATCATGTCTATTGCGCTTAGCTGCATGATTGTGTGTTTTGTACTGCTGGCTCGCATGCTCCCGCAACCCTGGCGTGGCATTGTGGATGTGGGTGTGGTGGCGGGACTTGTTGTGGGTGTTGCTTCGATTGTGTATTACCTCCTGCAACTGAAGCAGGCTGGTGCGGCGAGTCTGCCGGTACCGACAGATGTCCCGGTCTGAGCAGCCGGCTGATATTCCTGCTATCGGCGCCACTCGTATCGGCGCCAAAACAGTCTGCGCCATCATTGTTACCTGGCAGCCTGAGCTGTTATCCCTGCAAAACTTGCTTGATGCATTATCGGAACAGAGCTGTCCCATTGTTCTGGTCGATAACGGCTCATCCAATTGTGCAGAGCTGCGTCAACGGCTTGAGCAATTGGCCATACGGTATCCCGGGCAAACAACCCCCAAGCTGGTGAGCTGGTCTGAGAATAAGGGGCTGGCGACAGCACTCAATGAAGGTTTGCGCGTCGCACAAACCGATGACTTCGCCATGGCCTTGTTGTTTGATCAGGATAGTGCCATCAGTGCCGGGTTTGTGTCGGCCATACTTGCTCAGTGGTCTGATTTGCAGGCACTACAAGAAAGTGGTCAGTATCACTTGCCGGCGGCCGCCATTGGCCCACGCCTGCAGGATCCTGACAGCGGTCGTCGTACCGCGTTCCGTTGTTTTCGCTGGCGCAATCGCTCCGATAGCCCTGTCCCCGGGTTTCCCGGTCTCTATAAAACAGACTTTCTGATCAGCTCTGGCACATTGATTTGTATGAAAGCTTTGTCTGTTATTGGCCCGATGAAAGAAGAGTACTTCATTGATAACATTGATCTCGAATGGTGTTTCCGGGCGCGTGCGCGCGGCTATGCCTTGTATGGCACTGACCGCGCGACTTTGTATCATCGTATTGGTGAACCCAGCGCGAATCCCCTGGTTCAAAGCGGGTTGATGGTGCAGCACAGTCCGCTGCGCAGTTACTACTCCACGCGCAATCG
>DITX01000036.1 GCA_002422225.1 Gammaproteobacteria bacterium UBA6173 | reverse complement strand
GTAGCGGCGGTCACACAAAAATCTTGAGCAAAAAATGTGACGAATATCACGTTTATCAACGGGCACACGCTATTTACCCGCTCATGCGCGCGACGGCATTTTTTATTTTGGATTGGTCAGTTGTCGCTTGAACCAGGCTGCAAACTCATCGGCAGCACTGGGTTTATGGCAGAAATAACCCTGAATAATGTCGCATTGATAGTGCCGCAAAAACGCCAGTTGGCGCGAGTTTTCAACACCTTCGGCCACCACCGTCAGCCCCAGTGTTTTACTCATGGAGATAATGGCTTTGCTGATCGCCTGATCCTCGCGGCTGATGTCCAGATCTTTGATAAAGGCGCGATCAATTTTTAAGGTATCAATTGGGTAGTGGCGCAGTTGCCCTAGTGATGAGTACCCGGTACCAAAGTCATCCAGCGCAAAACGAATGCCAGTTTTTTTCATTTCCTGCATCAGGCGGATGGTGCGCTCTGGATTTTGCACCACCAGGCTTTCGGTGATCTCCAGCTCCAGTTGTTCAGCCGGGAATTGGTTGTCGGCCAGCATTTGCTGGATATAAGCCGGCAAGTCAGGGTGATTAAACTGGCGGGCGGACAAGTTGACGGCCAACGATAACGCAGGCAAACCCTGTTGCTGCCATGACAAAACCTGCTGACAGGCCGTTGCCATCACCCATTCACCAATAGGCACAATCAAACCATTGTCTTCGGCAATGGGAATAAAATGGTTGGGCGAAATATCGCCCAATTCCGGATGCCGCCAGCGCAGCAAAGCCTCGACACCTACCACCTGGCCGGTATCAACATCCACTTTCGCCTGGTAATTCAGGTTCAATTCACCGCGTTTGAGGGCATGGCGCAATTCCACCGCCAGACCGGCGCGTTCTTGATTGTGTTGGTGTAAATCAGCGGAATATAGCCTGAAGTTATTGCGGCCTTCTTCTTTGGCCGCGTACATTGCGGTGTCGGCATGGTTCATCAGGCTTTCTTCGGTATTGGCATCCACGCCAAACAAGCTGATGCCAATACTGGCGCCGATCATGAATTCGCGCTGCTCAATGGTGATGGGTACACTAAACACCTGCAGGATATTGCTGGCAATCAGCGCAGCGTGTTCTTTGTCGTTGACACGCTGCAACATGATCACAAATTCATCCCCGCCCAAGCGCGCCACAATGTCAGAGCTGCGCAATGGCGTGGTCAAGCGCTTGGCCACTTCGGCCAATAGCTGATCTCCGGTGTGATGACCGTAGGTATCATTGACGGCCTTGAAGCGATCAAGGTCAATAAACAACACTGCAAAGCGTTGATCCTTATACCGTGTGGCATTACGAATAGCATGCCCCAGCAGTTCGCTGAACATCACGCGATTGGGTAAACCCGTCAGGGTGTCATGTGTTGCCAGGTGCTTGATATGGTTGGCGACTTTCTTTTTGCTGGTGATGTCACGGGTGATGCCGCGATAGCCGCTGAACAATCCCGCTGAATCACCAATAGGTTCGCCACTCAAGCTCAGGTGATACGTTGTGCCGTCAGTATTGGTAAAGGAAAACTCGAATTCACGAAACGCCTGTTGTTGTTCCAACATGCGTCTGAAGTGACGCCAATTGCCAACATCAGGTGTGACAGAGGGCAAATTCCACAAATGTTGACCAATAGCGTGATTCACAGCCGTTTTGTTGGCATCACCGCGGATACGGCCTTCATAAAGCGTAAACCTTAAATGCGCATCCATCTCCCAATAAGAGTCCGAACTCAGGTTGGTGAGGCTGCGAAATCGCTCTTCGTTCTGCCGGATGCGTTCAGCCGCAACCGCTTGTTCCGCCGCATTGGCAAAGGAGTCCAGCGCAAATGACATGTTGTCGGCCATGCTCTGCAAAATGCTTTGCGTCTGGGCATCAAACACGTTTTTTTGATTGGCGTAAAACAGCATCACTGCCACAGGCTTTTTATGACGCAGTAGTGGCAACGCAGCGGCACTGTTGATGTTGTGTTCAATCGCATTTTCGCGCCAAGCGGCAGTGGGTACCTCGGCCTGATAGTCGTTGCTGTATTGTGCTTTACCTTCCAGCATGGCCATGGTGGTCATCCCGCGGCCTTCCGGCTGGCTGGTATCCATGATGACGCGGATTTTTTTTATGCTGTTATCCACGTACCCAGCTTTAGCAACGGCGTAGAAATCACCACGCTCATTTGGAACCAAGACACTGGAAATAGAAAATAGCTCGCTGGACACCGCAGCGCGCGTGGCCTGCTGATAAAGCGAATCCACTGAGGTGGCACGCAGGATAGCCTCGTTAGTCAGGCTCAAGGCTGAAAACAACTGTTGGAGCTGAAAGGCTTTTAACTCGGCCTCTTTGCGCGCCGTCACATCGCGGCTGACACCAATGATTAACCACCGTCCGTTGATCAGCGTGGCTCGGCTGTGAATTTCCACGACGCTGGAGCTGCCGTTAGGCAAGGTGATTCTGCGCTCAAAACGGCTACTGCGTCCGAGTTCAATCAGCTGGCTATAACGCGCGTCCAACTCTGCGCGACTGAATCCCATGATTTTGCTGGGTCCAAGGCGCAGTATTTCGTCGCGCGTCAAGCCGGAAATGCGGCAGGCGGTATCATTGACATCTACAAAACTCAGGGTATCGCGATCCACTAGGTAAATCATGTCCAAGGACATGTCCATGGCTGCCCGGAAGCGTTTCAGATTGATTTCGTCGTTACGTTCACGGGTGATATCGACCGCCACACATTCATATCCCAGAAATTTGCCCTGTGCATCAAATTGTGGTGCGCCGGTAATCTGCAGGTAACAACTGTTGCCGTCTTTGAGTTTGATGACACAATCCACCTGCCGGAACGCCTGCCGTAGTACAAGGCTATCCAGGTAGTTGCGCCAGGTCAGGGTGCGTGGATTGTTGATATCGGGTCGTTCTGCTTCAAATGCCACATCAATCAGGCGGTGACCAAATATCTGGTGTGCCGCCGCTTGAGTGTCTTCGGAATAACTGAGCACCGCTTCACAGACACCGTCTGCATTTTCCTGCCAGAACATGTCGGAAGAAAGCGACAACAAGCGATGCAGCAGCGGTTCATCCTGCAAACGCTGTACACAAAGCTCACCCAGACCAAGCCTGAAGTCGGTCATTGCTGTGCCGCGTGTCAGCGAGCTTGCTGCTTTGTTGCTGTCTGCTTCCATGTGTGTTGTTCCGGGCGGCCGATCCCGGGCCGCAGAGTGTGGGCAATTGATTTTTTTATTATGCCTCGCCGTCTTGCTGTGTAGTCTTACTATATCGACAGGTTCTACACTTGCTTTACATTTTGCACTGCTTCTTTCACTACGACAGCGTGTCGCACGCCGCCTTGATCAACGCCAATGCTTCGTCGATTTCTGATTCGCTGATATTGAGGGGTGGCAGCAGTCGTATGGAATTGCCGCCCGCTTTGACAGCCAGCAACTTGACCTGCATAAACGCTTTGATCATATCAGCGTTAGAGCAGGCGCAGCGCAAACCCACCATCAAGCCCAGACCCGTGTGTTCAGCCAATAGCGTCGGGTATTGTTGTATCAGCACATCCAGCCCGGCCCGCAGGCGCGCTGAACGCTGTTGAACGGTCTGCAAAAATGCCGGATCACTGATGTAATCCATCACAGCATTACCCACAGCCGTAGCTAGCGGATTACCACCAAAGGTGCTGCCGTGTGTGCCAGCCGTCATGACTTCGGCGACTTTTTCGATAGACAGACAGGCACCAATCGGGAAGCCGCCACCCAGGCCTTTAGCCGAGGCCAGCAAATCCGGTGTCACGCCCAAGGCTTCATGTGCAAACAGATGGCCAGTGCGGCCCATGCCGGATTGCACTTCGTCAAACATCAACAGGATGCCATGCTCGTCGCACAATTGGCGTACCGCTTTCAGGTAATCAACCGCAACCGCCCGGATACCGCCTTCACCTTGCACCGGCTCCAGAATAACGCCTGCCGTCTGATCAGAAATCGCAGCGCGCAAAGCCTGCAAATCACCAAACGGCACTTGGTCAAAACCTGAGTCCCCCACCAGGAAACCTTCCGTATGCAACGGGTTAAGACAGGCGGCAATAGGCGCCAGCGTGCGGCCATGAAACGACTGCGTCAGCGAAATAATGCGCACACGTTGTTTGTGACCATGGTGGTAATGATAACGGCGCATCATCTTGAATCCGCATTCCACGGCTTCAGTGCCCGAATTGGCAAAAAACACCCGGTCAGCAAAACTCAGATCAACCAGACGCTGCGCCAAGCGCTCGGTCGGGATGTTGCTGAACAGATTGGACGTGTGCCACAGTCGTTCGGATTGCTCGCGAATTGCCTTCACCAGATGAGGGTGACAATGTCCCAGACAATTCACCGCAATGCCGGCGGTAAAGTCCAGATAACGGTGTTGATCCGCAGTATACAGGTATACGCCCTGGCCACGTTCAAATTGCAGTTCCGGGTGGCCATAATTGGCCATTAACGCTGAGCTCATCTGTGCTTCCTGATGTTGTGATGCCAGGGCAATCGTGTCTGTAGTGTTTCAAATTCCATGTGCGGTGCTGTGATATTCTAGGCGTCGTTACTTCGTATGTATAGGCAGTTTTTGCCGGGAGCATTTTATGTTGTTTGCAGATAAAACACGTATGGTCAGTGCCGAGGCGGCATTAAAAGGTCGCACACAAGCCATGCGTATCAGCGGAGTTCATACCATCACAGGCAATACTATGCTGCAGCCGGTGCCCGCCGGGCTTGAGCAGGCGGTGTTTGGTCTTGGATGTTTTTGGGGCGCAGAGCGCGTGTTCTGGCGACAGCCTGGGGTGTTCAGCACCGCGGTTGGTTATGCGGGTGGGTATACCCCAAACCCGAGCTATGAAGAAGTGTGCAGTGGGCTGACTGGCCATACCGAAGTGGTGCTGGTGTATTTTGATCCGCAACAGATCAGTTATGAACAGTTATTGGCGGTGTTCTGGGCATCTCATGATCCCTCACAAGGTATGCGTCAGGGCAATGACCGCGGCACCCAGTATCGCTCGGCCATTTATACCTGCTCTGAGGCACAGGCGCGCGCGGCGGCAGATAGTTGCGCACAGGCACAGCTGCGTCTGAGCGCTGCAGGGCTGGGAAGCATCACTACAGAAATTGCCCCTCTGGCCGACTACTACTATGCCGAAGACTACCATCAGCAATATCTCGACAAAAACCCCAATGGCTACTGTGGCATACGTGGGCTGTCTTGCCTGACAGGTGATTGATTGGCCAGTTTGATCTCTGTCATGCAAATGTCATAAAACTGTAGTTAAATTGCCACCGTTCTGTCATGTGACTGATTGGTGACAACAAACAAGAGTCATTCAAAAACGATCGACAGGTGCGGAGCCTGATGATCTTGTGGGGGAGAATACAGTTGAAACAATTTACAAAGATGCTTGCACTGGTGTTCATGGTCGGGGCAACAGCATCGGCAGCTCAGGCACAAGACATTAATTTTTCAGGCGATCTTCGCTTTGGTTTTGCTGGTTTCGAGCGTGACGAACGCAATGGCACTGAAACTGACGATGATCAGTTTCGCTTGCGTGTGCGCGCTGGATTGCAGTGGAATATTAATGATACCTGGTCGTTCAAAGGCCGCTATGCGGGGCGTGTGCATGATTCACGCAATCAAGGTGGATTTGTGCATCTGTTTGATGCGCCCGTTGGAGGAGGACCTTCTATAGCAGCCGGTGAAACCACATTGGATGAGTTTTTTGTGCGTGCGCGTTATGGCAAGTGGGATCACCGCATCGGTCGTTTCCAGAGCAACAACCGCCTGATTGGTTTGGCAGCCAAGTCATTCAGCCGCACCAACTCAACCAGCTGGGATGTTGGCTGGACGGATGGATTACAAAGCACCTACCGCTCAGACCATGGTTTGAATTACACCGCCATCATCGAACGTAATGATAAAGATGGCCCCAGTAACGTGCGGCGTTCACCTTTGGGTTTTGCTGAATCTGCCAGCCGAGTCGGTTATTACTTGAGTGTTGATGCTGCAGATACCGACGGATTGTGGGCGCAGCGTTCAGTTGACGTGACCTACATACCATCGGCTTTGTATTACAACGGACTCGCAGCCGGGCAAGAGCGCGATTATTTTGGTGTGACGGGCCGGTTGGCAACCCAGGTTGCGATGCGAGATCAGATGAAACTGGTCAGCGGTGTTGAGCTGGCATGGGCGCCAGAAACTCAAAGTAAGGCTGCCGCCAACATGACAGGCACCGGCAAAACTAACGGCACAGGATGGCAATTGTCACTGAACCTGATGGATATTCAGCCTGGCCACAGTGTCGGTGTTGTTTATGGGGAAACCGAGGCGGGTTGGCTGCTATCAACTGACTTCCCTGCCAATCAGTCGCTG
>DITX01000102.1 GCA_002422225.1 Gammaproteobacteria bacterium UBA6173 | reverse complement strand
TCAGACCCTGCTTCTCGAATACTTTTTGGGCTTCTTTGGCCAATTGTGTATCGACTGCGGGCAAGAACGCGTCAGTCGCTTCAAGAATGGTGACTTCTGATCCCAAACGAGACCAGACGCTGCCAAGCTCCAGACCTATCACACCGGCACCAATAACACCCAGTCGCTTTGGAACTTCAGTAAATTCCAGTGCGCCAGTGGAGTCTACAATCACATCCTGATCCACAGGTGTCGGAGGAATCTTGATCGGCTCGGAACCGGCAGCCAGAATTATGTGATCCGCTTCCAGCTCTTGCGTGGACCCGTCCGCTGCTGTCACCAGCACTTTTTTACCTTTCAACAGTTTGCCAGCACCTTGAATGCCTTCAACTTTATTTGCCGCGAACAAGCCTTTAACACCTTGCGTCAACTGCTTAACAATTTTGGCTTTACGGTCGATCATGGCCGGCACATCAATGGCCAGTTTATCCATAGAGATACCGTGGATGGCAAAATCCTTTTTAGCTTCCGAATACTTATGAGATGAATCAAGCAGTGCTTTGGAGGGTATGCAGCCAACGTTCAGACAAGTGCCACCGTAGACAGGATCATTCTTGTCATCATGCCATTTCTCAACGCACGCGGTTTTCATGCCCAATTGAGCACAACGAATGGCGGCGACATAACCCGCTGGTCCAGCACCCACGACTACCACATCAAATTTTTTGCTCATAATTTTCCCTACCTAATAACAATCATTTACTGACCCGTGAAACGCATGAGCCACAGCCGGCGATACGACTGTGGCTCACACTGGGCGTGGACTACGTGTGTAACTGAAATCGGAGCCCTGTCTGGTTCACATCAGATCTCCAGCAAAATACGAGCCGGATCTTCAAGCAAGTCCTTGATGGTTACCAAGAACTGGACAGCTTCCTTGCCGTCGATCATGCGGTGATCATAAGAAAGCGCCAAATACATCATAGGAAGTATCTCTACTTTTCCATTAACAGCCATTGGACGATCCTGAATCTTGTGCATGCCCAGAATAGCGGTCTGTGGGGGATTCAGAATTGGCGTCGACAGCAATGATCCAAACACGCCGCCATTGGATATGGTGAACGTACCACCGGTCATCTCATCAATCGACAGTTTGCCATCCTGGGCCTTATTGCCAAACTCGCGAATTTTGCCTTCAACCTGAGCCAGACTCATGTGGTCTGCATTTCTCAGCACAGGCACAACAAGACCACGCGGCGAGGACACGGCAACGCCAATATCCTGGTAGCCATGGTACACAATGTCACTGCCATCAATCGACGCGTTCACTGCTGGATAACGCTTGAGCGCCTCCACGCATGCACGCACAAAAAATGACATAAATCCAAGACGCACACCGTCATGGGTTTTTTCAAACTGATCCTTGTAGCGAGCGCGCAATGCCATCACTGGCGCCATATTGACTTCGTTGAACGTTGTCAGCATGGCAGTGGTCTGAGATGCCTGTAACAAACGTTCTGCAACCTTTGCACGCAAACGGCTCATCGCAACGCGTTCTTCCACTCTTCCGGAAGACACATCAACGCCTGCTGGCATTTCGCGTACTGAAGGAGCCGCGCGCGAACCACCCTCGATTGCGCCTAAAACATCTTCTTTGGTGATGCGACCCGCTTTACCACTGCCACTGATCTGACCAGCCTTAAGGCCATGCTCTTCAGCTAGTTTTTTTGCAGCCGGGCTAAGTACAGGGCTTTCTGAAGATGCCGGTTCAGAGCGAGTGGCTGCTGCAGGTGCAGAGACTGCCGCAGCAGGAGTTTCTGCACTGGCACCCTCTTTGACCAGGGCGATCAATTCATTGCTGACAATAGTATCGCCTGATTGTTTGACGATTTTTTCGAGAATACCGTCGGCAGGCGATACTACTTCGATAACCACTTTATCGGTTTCGATGTCTACCAACAGTTCATCGCGTTTGACTACATCGCCCGGCTTTTTGTGCCAACTTGCGATGGTGCCATCAGGTACTGATTCCGGCAGTTGTGGTGCTTTAATTTCAATAGACATGTTCAGTCCTTTATTTTCAAAAATTGTTTTTTAGATCCAGAGATCAAACCACTTAATTTGCCTTACTTGCCCTGACCCAGAGCCTGCTCGAGAAACGCTCGCAGTTGCTGGTTGTGCAGCTCAGGATAGCCTGCTGCAGGTGCCGCCGAAGCTTCGCGCCCTGCATAACGCAAGTTAACTGCCAAACCAAGCGATTGGATCACATTGCGCATGTGATGCTGACTTGAGTACCAGGCGCCCTGATTCATGGGTTCTTCCTGACACCACACAACATCCGACACATTCGCGTATTGCTTCATCGAGTCTCTCAGGTCGTCTTCCGGGAACGGGTAAAGCTGTTCCAGTCGAATGATTGCAATGTTCTTCAATCCGCGGTTACGACGCTCAGCACGCAGATCATAATAAACTTTGCCAGAGCATAAAATGACACGCTCAACGCTATCGGGGGTAATATCATTGTCGGTTTCACCAATGACCACCTGGAATGAACCATTTGCCATTTCCTCCAAGGTAGCCGTGGTTTCTTTGTGCCGCAACAGACTCTTGGGCGACATTACAACCAGCGGTTTACGCAACGGGCATAATACTTGCCGACGCAACATATGGAACACCTGAGCCGACGTCGTTGGTAAACACACCTGAATATTTTGCTCAGCACACATTTGCAGGAATCGTTCAAGGCGGGCTGATGAGTGCTCTGGCCCCTGACCTTCATAACCGTGCGGGAGCAACATGGTCAATCCGCACAGACGTTGCCACTTCTGCTCACCACTGGTGATAAATTGATCAATGACTACCTGCGCACAGTTAGCAAAATCACCAAATTGCGCTTCCCATATGACCAAGGCATTTGGCGTTGTTGTTGCGTAACCATACTCAAACGCCAGCACTGCAGCTTCTGACAACAAAGAATCATATATGCTGAACATTTTGGGATCGCTGACCAAGGATCGCAAAGGCACATACTCTTCCTCTGACTCTTGATCACGCAACACCGCGTGCCGATGCGAGAACGTGCCTCGACCAACGTCCTGACCCGTGAGCCGAACTCGATTGCCCGTTGTCAGGATGCTTGCATAAGCAAGCGTTTCCGCAAAACCCCAGTCAACTGCCAACTCACCTGCGGCCATTTTAGCGCGGTCGTCAGCCAGCTTTTGTACTTGTCGATGCAAAGTCAGATTAGCAGGCAGTGTCGTGATTTTGCGTGCCAAGGCCTGCAGTGTCTCGAGTTTGATACTGGTGTTGTAATGTGATGCCCAGGTATGACCGAGATAAGGATTCCAATCGACAAACATCTCGACGTTAGGCTCTTTGATAAGGCTCTTAACAACATGAGAACCCGTATCCAAGGCGCTACGGTAAGATGAATTCAACTCATCGACTTCGGCAGCAGTAACCACACCCTCTGCAATCATGCGGTCAGCATATAGGGAGCGCGTTGTGGGCATCTGGCGAATCTTGGTATACATTACTGGCTGAGTTGATGCTGGCTCATCCGTCTCGTTATGGCCACGACGGCGATAACAAACCAGGTCGATAACCACGTCTTTCTTGAATTCGTATCGGAAATCCAGCGCCAGTTGTGTCACAAACAGAACAGCTTCCGGATCATCTGCGTTGACATGGAATATCGGTGCCTGCACCATTTTAGCCACATCGGTACAATACTCAGTCGAGCGTGCATCATCACGACGATTGGTGGTAAAACCAACCTGATTATTGATGATGATATGAACTGTGCCACCTGTACCATAAGCACGGGTCTGGGACATCTGGAAAGTTTCCATAACCACGCCCTGACCAGCAAATGCGGCATCGCCATGAATGCTGATTGGAATAACCGCATGGCCCAAGGTATCTTTGCGGCGATCCTGTCTTGCACGCACAGACCCTTCAACAACAGGCGAAACAATTTCAAGATGCGAAGGGTTAAACGCCATCGCCAAATGCACTTCACCGCCAGGTGTCATGATATTTGATGAGAAACCCTGGTGATACTTCACATCACCCGAGCTCTTGTATTTGGCGCGACCTTCAAACTCGCTGAACAACTCAGAGGGGTTTTTACCGAGGATATTCAC
>DITX01000133.1 GCA_002422225.1 Gammaproteobacteria bacterium UBA6173 | reverse complement strand
ACTTCAGCGGCTGCCGTCGCGACACGCGCGGTGATTGCCTTATCACCGATATCAACCATGCGGGCGCTGCCCCGTTCATCCAGATGTGTCAATTGCGACATGCAGACTCCTGCTTTTTGGTTTGCTTGGCCTTTCGGCATCTCTCTTGACCCGCATTATGACTGTAATTCTGGACGAAGTGGAGGCGCTGACGGTCGATTTCCGGTAAACTGCGTCCCGTTACAGATTAAGTGCAACGCAGTCAGGCAGCCCCGCACTGTGCCGCCATGCCTCACTGGAGATGACGCTCAACAATGACTTGGTACCCTCATAAAACAGTTGCTGTGGTGGTAGAGCAACTGCCGCCGGCTGATGCGGTGCTTGGTGGGGCTTCACCTGCAGTGCCGCGCCGCTTTCTGATGGTTGAGGAAATTGTGCAAGGTCAGCAGGTATTCAACCAACCAGCGGGGCATCTTGACCCTGGTGAAACGCTGTTCCAGGCGGCGGTACGCGAAGCCTTGGAGGAAACAGCCTGGCATGTGGAGCTGAGCGCGTTTCTGGGTTTGTATCAGTATATTTCGCCTGAAAACAACGAGTGTTATATCCGCAGTTGTTTTATAGCTAAGGCACTGCACCTTGACAAAAGCAGAGCGCTTGATAAAGACATTGTTGCAGCGCACTGGATGACCTTGGACGAGATCATGGCACGTAAAGCACAGCTTCGCAGCCCGGTTGTATTAACGGTGCTGGAGGATTACTGCAAGGGTCACTATTTTCCGTTGGACGTAATCAAAACGCTTTAGATTGCTGATACAGGCCAGACAAGATTATTTTTTCCGGACCAACAAACCTGACATGACCAAAACACCAGAAAATACCCGAGTAATCGTAGGCATGTCCGGCGGCGTCGACTCATCTGTTGCCGCGCTATTGCTGATGCAGCAAGGGTATCAGGTGGAAGGTCTGTTTATGAAAAACTGGGAAGAAGACGACGACACCGAATACTGCACCGCTAAAGCTGATCTGGCCGATGCCCAATCTGTCTGTGATCGCCTGGGTATCAAACTGCACACGGCTAATTTTGCAGCAGAGTACTGGGAGGGTGTGTTCGAGCACTTTCTGAATGAATACAAGGCAGGCCGCACGCCTAATCCGGATATCCTGTGTAACCGGGAAATTAAATTCAAGGCATTTCTGGAATATGCGCTGGCGCTGGGTGCCGATTATATTGCCACGGGTCACTATGTCAGGCGCGAGCAACGTGAGGGCCACACCTACCTGCTCAAAGGCCTCGATGCCAACAAGGACCAGAGTTATTTTCTATGTGCGGTAAACGA
Organism: Gammaproteobacteria bacterium UBA6173; assembly: GCA_002422225.1. Classification (GTDB taxonomy): domain Bacteria; phylum Pseudomonadota; class Gammaproteobacteria; order Pseudomonadales; family Pseudohongiellaceae; genus Pseudohongiella. Next base: position 9,883 of record DITX01000133.1, on the reverse strand, counting down.
AGCCTGTTTGCAACAGAGCCTGTTTCCGGTGGGGGATCTTGAAAAAACGGCCGTGCGTGCGCTTGCCAGTGCTGCTGGATTGGCGACTTCGAGCAAAAAGGACAGTACCGGTATCTGTTTTATCGGAGAGCGCAAATTCAAGGATTTCCTGCAGCAGTATCTGCCTGCCCAGCCTGGCGACATTGAATCGGTTGACGGCGAATATCTGGGCCGCCATCAAGGGCTGATGTACCACACGTATGGCCAGCGCCAAGGACTGGGTATTGGCGGTTTACGTAATCATTCGGAAGAGCCTTGGTATGTGGTTGGCAAAGATCTGGTAAAAAATGTCTTGATCGTGGCACAAGGTAATAATCACCCTGCCCTGTTTTCACATGGATTGATTGCCAGTCAGGTGGCGTGGATAAATGAACAGGCACCGACCTTACCCATGGCATGTACAGCAAAAATTCGTTATCGACAGCAGGATCAAGCCTGTGAAGTCAGCCTGATTTCGCCTGAGCATCCTGATCAGCTTGCTGTGCAATTTAATGTCGCACAACGCGCGGTAACACCGGGACAGGCGATTGTGTTTTATCAGGGAGATGTTTGCCTGGGAGGAGGAGTCATTGAGCATTATGTCCGTTGAATTTTCAGATTGGGAATATCGCAATATTGCACTGGCAGTTGTCACGCAATGCGCTGTGTTGGTTCATGAACTGGCGAATAAAGGTCGTGCATCCAGCGAGCGTATGCAGGCCTGCCTGACGCCGGTTTATCAGCTCGATTCAGACTCTGTTGCGAGTCTTTACCCGCGTCCCGCAGACTTTAGTGAAGGTATGCAAGTCTTGCAGAATAGCTTTGATAGCAAAGGCTTGCGTGAGCACGCTGAAGTTGTTCGTTACCTGCTGGGTATGCTGGTGTTGCAACAACATCTCAGTCGGACACCGGCAATGCTGTCGGAAATCGCTGCCCGCCTGCGTGAATTTGGACCCGAATACACCAGTGGTCTGGGTGATCAGGAACTATTGCTCAAGGCTGATTGCAGTCGACTGGCGCGACTTTATCAGGACACCATCAGTCGTTTGAGTTTCAGAATTCACGTGGCAGGCAATCCTCAACATCTGCGTAACCAAGAAGTGGCAGAGCAGATTCGGGCCTTGTTATTAGCGGGTATACGCTCGGCAGTACTTTGGCAGCAACTGGGTGGCCGACGATGGCATTTATTTGTCTACAAAAAACGCATCCGCGACTCCTTGAGTGACATTCGGCGCAAATTGATCAGCGTCAGCTCACATTAATCATTCGCTTTCAGACACATTAAGAGGGAAATCCAGTTTCATGAGCATCTCTACCTTGACTGCCATTTCGCCGGTAGACGGCAGATACCGAGCCCGCACAGAAGCATTAAGTGATTATTTCAGTGAATATGCGCTCATTCGATATCGCGTGCTGGTAGAAGTGCGCTGGCTGCAGCAACTGGCCGCGCATCCAGGTATCCCTGAAGCCCCGGCGATGAGTGACGCGGCGCAGGCCCGACTTGAACAACTGATCAATGATTTCTCTTTGGCGGATGCGGAACGTGTTAAAGAGATTGAGCGCACAACCAATCATGACGTCAAGGCAGTCGAGTATTTTATTAAGGAAAAAATCGCTGACGAGGCTGATTTAAAAACCCAGCTCGAGTTTGTACATTTTGCCTGTACCTCCGAAGATATCAATAACCTGTCTTATGCATTGATGCTGCGAGATGGCCGGGATCTGGTGATGATGCCCGTGATGCAAACCTTGATTGATCAATTGCGGCAGCTGGCGCACGATACTGCGGCACAGCCCATGCTGGCGCGCACGCACGGTCAGACTGCATCGCCCACGACGGTTGGCAAGGAAATAGCCAACGTCGTGTATCGATTGGAGCGGCAGCTCAAACAATTTGCACAGAGTCCGGTGCTGGGTAAAATCAACGGGGCGGTGGGCAACTACAACGCGCATTTGAGTGCTTACCCCGATGTTGATTGGCAATCCAATGCCCAAGCATTTGTGGAGACATTGGGGCTGCAGTGGAACCCCTACACGACTCAGATAGAACCTCATGATTTTATTGCGGAAATGTTTGCTGCCTGTTGCCGCTTTAATACGATTTTGATTGATCTGGACCGTGATATCTGGGGATACATTTCCCTCGGTTACTTCAAGCAACGTGCCATTGCGGGTGAGGTAGGGTCATCGACCATGCCGCATAAAGTCAATCCCATCGACTTTGAAAACTCTGAAGGCAATTTGGGTATCGCCAACGCAGTGATGCAGCATCTGGCCGAGAAATTGCCCATTTCGCGCTGGCAGCGCGACCTGACTGATTCAACCGTATTGCGCAGTGCCGGTACCGGGTTTGCCCATGCTTTGATTGCTTATCATGCCACCTTAAAAGGTTTGAGCAAACTCAGCATCAATCCGGCAATTCTGCAGCGTGATCTCGATAACAGCTGGGAAGTACTTGCAGAACCCATTCAGACTGTTATGCGCCGCTACGGTGTTGAAAAGCCTTATGAAAAACTCAAAGAACTCACGCGAGGCCAGACCATCAACGAAGCAGTGTTGTTGACGTTTATCAATTCATTGGATATTCCCGAAGACGCCAAAGTAACACTGCGCGCATTACGTCCGGACAACTATATTGGCAACGCAATTGATCAAGCCAACGCGATCTGATTTTTTACTCATTATTTAACGCCCTACTTATGTGTCACAAGAGGAGCTTTCAGTGCTGGATTCCGTATTACCCGAAGATTTTGATGCACACGTTTTTCTAAGAGATTACTGGCAGAAAAAGCCCTTGCTGATTCGTGCTGGCAGCGTGTCCTTTTTGGATTTGATTGAGCCAGAGGAGCTGGCAGGCCTTGCTTGTGAGGAAGGCGTCGAGTCCAGACTTGTTCAAGTGAACGAGGCCCTCGATACCTGGACACTGCGACAGGGTCCTTTTACCGAGCAAGATTTTTTAAGTTTGCCAGAGTCACATTACAGTCTGTTGGTGCAGGCCGTTGACCAGTGGGTAGATGATGTTGCTGCACTGCTCGGCGACTTCGCATTCATTCCCTCGTGGCGCATAGATGATGTCATGATCAGTTATGCCACTGATCAAGGTAACGTTGGCCCACACTTTGATTATTATGATGTGTTTCTGATTCAAGGCATGGGGCAAAAGCGCTGGCAGATTGGGGACCTGTGTAACAGCATGACCGAACGCAGCGATGACAGTGGTTTGCGTTTGTTGAAAAATTTTGTAGCACGCGAGGAATGGATCGTTAACCCTGGCGATATCCTTTATGTACCCCCGGGCTTTGCGCACTACGGTGTGGCTATTGGGAATAGCATGACCTACTCGGTCGGGTTTCGTGCGCCTGCAGTCGCTGATATCTTGAGTGGTGTATTGGATGATGCGCTGGATAGTTTGACAGAAGACCAGCGTTACACCGATGTGTGTGCACGGTTGCCGGTGCACCCGGGCGAAATAACTGCAGACGTTGTGCAACACTTGCAGGACGTCATTCGGGCGCAGATGCTTGACCCCCAGCGTATCAGGCAATGGTTTGGCCGCACGATGACAACGCCAAAATATCCTTTGCAGGACAATGAGACTGGCGAAGACTTGCACGTGCATAATGAAGATTGTGACCACGATCATGATGATGACCATGAACACATCGTGATAAACAACACCACAGACTTAAAAATTGCCATTTTAAAGGGGGCCGGTGTCTATAAAGTACCTGGCGCGCGAATCGCTTATGCCATGGCGGATGGAAACGTCGAGTGTTACGCCGATGGCGAGTGCCATGTCTGTGATTTGCGTTTGTTAACGCTGTTGCAAGCCTTGGCGACGTCTGGGAAAGTGGATGAAATCGATCGTAGCGTCGCAGAAGCTGCGATCGAAGATGCAGAGGCGTTGGCTTTGATTATGACCTTGTACGAAGGTGGTAGTCTGGTAATTGGCTGAAGGTGGGTGAATCAGGTGAATCATGTTGCAAAGGTTTAAGGCTGTCGGTTTGATAATCGCCACGAGCAGGATAAGACATCAGCTGGTGCTGATGTCGTGTTGTGTTTCAGCGTTGATGTTCGCGGCTGTTGGCAGCAATGCAACCGCGCAATCTGAATCTGCAAGTTCGGTCGCTGCGACTAGCGAACGCGCAGCTATCGAGATAATAGCAGTCGAAAACAGAGATCCAGCCTTTGTACGCGCGGCCATCCGACCCATACTGGACCCGCGCGGCAGTATTTCACAAGTCGACAACAAACTGATCGTGGCGACCACTGCAAGCAATTTGCAGCAAATCAAAACTTTAATAGAGCAGACTGATCTGCCTGCCCGCCGCCTGGTGGTCAGCGTGGATTTTGACCATGGCAGTTCAAACACAATTTCAGGCGCGACAGGTCTTGCAACCCAACAAAGTGTGCAGGCTATTGAAGGTGATACGGTAGCGTTTGTGCAAGCGCCGGATTCTGCCTTGGTACCCCAGTTGACCGTCAAGGCATCGATACAGTCAAACCTGGCAGATACCGAAATTGTGATCAGTAATGTGCCCGGTTTTACCGGTTTGCATCGGATACAGCTGAGTCTGGGCGAGTGGTATGTCATCAACCCCGAAGAATCTCCGGAAGAGGCGTTTGAGTCCATGCTAGACGGCGCTTCGGCAGAAATTCCCGAGCAGCCCGTTGATGACTTATTGTTGTCTCAGTTTGTGACACAGGTTCCGCCGCTTGTTAATGAACCCGTGCGTCAGGCGCCAATTGCTGTTCGGGTGGACGTACTGCCCTGATGTACCCACTTTTGTTGCAGGTTTTGCCCTACCAGCGCGATAGCAAGTTGCTTATGAACTTACTGTCTCCATTCGCTGGTTGCATTTGTCTGGAAAGTGGTTTGACCGACCAGCAAGAGGCGCGCTATGACATTCTGACTGCCCTGCCCTCCGTGCAGCAGCGCGTAATGGCCGAGCCTGGCACGCAGGCAGAAGCATTCAAATGTGCTCAAAACTTGATCGACCACTACCGTCCAGATCACGCTGGAATAAAAGAGCTGGAAGTGCTCAGGCACCTGCCATTCTGTGGCGGATTAATGGGGTTTTTTGGGTATGAAGCCGCTAGCATCAGCCCTCACACCCTGCCCCACAGCGCATCGTCTGGTCCTGATACGGATGCCTCGCTGTTAGCGCAAATTCCAATTGCCGTGTTTGGTTTGTATGACTGGGCGATTGTGGTTGATCATCAGCAGGCGCGTTCAGAACTGTTTATTCTGCCGCAATGCCCGCCGGACATTCGTCAGCAGGTACTTGATGTGACCACGGAATATATCTGCTTGACCGTGTCAGCGTCGTTTAGCACTGTGTCGTCGAACCAAGACAATTTCACTGGATTGCTTGCAAGCTTTAAGCCCATGATTGACAAGGCGCAATATGCGCAGTCGTTTGATCGCTTAAAAAATTGGATTCTGGCGGGAGACTGCTACCAGGCTAACCTCGCTATTCCTTTTGCTGCACCGTTTCAAGGCAGTGCATTCAGTATGTACAGTATTCTGCGACAACAAAGCCAAAGCCCATTTTCAGCGTTTATTGATGCGGGTGATTTTCAGATTTTGAGTGTTTCACCCGAGCGGTTCTTGTCGGTGATTGACGGTCGCGTGTTTACCCAGCCCATCAAAGGTACCCGTAAACGACTTGCTGACCCAGACGAGGACAGCGCTGTGCAGAAGGCGTTGCTCAGCAGTGAAAAGGATAAAGCGGAAAATCTGATGATTGTGGATCTGTTGCGCAACGATCTTGGGCGTGTCTGTGTGACCGGGTCGGTTAAAACAGAGTCGCTGTTCAAGCTGCACAGCTTTACACATGTGCATCATTTGATCAGCACCATCAGTGCGCAACTGCCAGCAGACAGCAGCCCACTGGCCTTGCTGGAGAGCTGCTTCCCCGGTGGTTCAATCACCGGCGCGCCAAAAATTCGTGCCATGCAGATTATTGCGGAACTGGAGCAGGCGCCCCGAACTGTCTATTGCGGCAGTATTTTTTATTGCGATTACTTTGATCGCATGGACAGCAGTATTTTGATCCGAACACTTCTGAGTACCCGGCAACAACTGTTTTGTTGGGGCGGCAGTGGCGTGGTGGCAGATTCAGTGATGGCGGAAGAATATCAGGAATGTCTTGATAAAGTTTCCGCACTCATGAATCTGCCAATTGCAGACCAATGTGCATGATTCACACAGGTGAGGACAGAGGACACGCACGCTGCTAGAACGTAAGCGCGCGATTGCTGGCCTTCAGAAATTCACGTTTAAGGTCGTCGTATTCATGCACGGCCGGGAATTGCGGGAATTCGCGGATCACGTTGTCAGGTGCGCGGAACAGAATGCCTGCCTCGGCCTCTGCAAGCATGGTGGTGTCGTTATATGAATCGCCCGCCGCAATACAGCGATAATTCAGACTGTGAAAGGCTTTCACGGACTGACACTTGGGGTCTTTTTGGCGCAGGTGGTAGTTCACGATCATACCCTTGTCGTCTGATTCAAGACGGTGGCAGAGCAAGGTTGGGAAACCCAATTGGCGCATTAATGGCTGTGCAAACTCGTAGTATGTATCGGACAAAATAACCACCTGAAAGCGCTCGCGAAGCCAGTCCACAAATTCACGCGCACCCGGCATAGGCGCCATACCAGCGATCACCTGCTGAATATCCGGAAGCCCGAGACCATGGTCGCGCAGAATACGCAGACGTTGCTGCATGAGCACATCGTAGTCTGGGATGTCACGTGTGGTGGCCCGCAGTTCTACAATTCCAGTGCGCTCGGAAAAATCTATCCAGATTTCCGGCACCAACACCCCTTCAAGATCAAGACAGGCAATTTCCACGCGATATCCCCTCAGGATTAACAGAATTCAACAAAGCGGCGATTTTATAGTGCCCATGCGATGCTTGCCAGTCTGAACCACACTGATTGAGCAACTGTTGATGGATTCCCTGTTCGCAGCTGACAGGTCGCTTGTTGTAACATGGCGAAGTAACGGAACAGGAGCCCGGAAATCACCATGATCAATGCCAACAACATCGCTGACATTAATGAAAAGTTCCAGTCTATGGAGCCGCGCGCAATTCTCGCGGATGTGTTTTCAGTCTTCCCAAAGGCTGTGGTTTCGTTTAGTGGTGCCGAAGATGTCGCATTGGTCGTGATGGCGAAAAAGCTCAACCCCGATGTGCGTGTGTTCACATTGGATACTGGTCGTTTGCACCCGGAAACTTACCGCTTTATAGAAGAAGTGCGTCAAAAATACAGTCTGGATATTGAGTTTATGTATCCTGACAGTCTAGCCGTTCAGTCCCTCACCCGCGAGAAAGGTCTGTTCAGTTTTTATCAGGACGGACATGAGCAGTGCTGTGCCATTCGTAAAACAGAGCCTTTACGCCGCAAACTCGCCTCTGAGCAGGCCTGGATAACCGGTCAACGCAAGGATCAAAGCCCCACCCGTACAAACGTGCCTGTCGCGCAAATCGATAGTACTTTTGCAGCACCCGGGCGCAGTTTGTTGAAATTTAATCCGTTTGCCAACTGGCGCTCAAAAGACGTGTGGGACTATATAAGGATGTTTGATCTGCCCTATAACGCCCTGCATGATCGCGGATTTATCAGTATCGGCTGTGAACCGTGCACCAGGGCCATTAGTCCCAATCAGCATGAGCGCGAGGGTCGATGGTGGTGGGAAGAAGCCACCGCCAAAGAGTGTGGCCTTCACAAACTGCCGGATTGATCTGATTCATCGTGTGCAGGTGATCTTATCGGCTGGGTAAGACCACCTCTGCAAACAAAGCATCAACCTCGCTCTGAGACTGACAGCTCAACACTTTTTCCACGGTATCGCGATCGAGGTGATCGGCAAACATGTGAATGAAGTCAAGCATATAGGCCCGTAACAGGCTGCCTTTACGAAACCCGATACGCGTAATACTGTCTTCAAATAAATGGCTGGCATCGATAGCAACCAGATCAGAATCTTTGTTCGCATCATAGGCCATGTGCGCCACAATACCGACACCAAGACCCAACCGTACATAGGTTTTAATAACGTCGGCATCCGCCGCAGTAAACACAACTTTAGGATGTAAACCCAGTTTTTCAAACGCATCATCCAGCCTTGCGCGGCCAGTAAAACCGGGTACATAGGTGACCAGCGGAAAATGTGCGAGTTCTTCAAGCGTGATACGTGTCAGTGTGGTCAGTACGTGGTCTTTGGGCACCAGAACGGCCCTGTTCCATCGATAACACGGCATCATCATCAGGTCGCTAAACAACTCCATGGCTTCCGTGGCAATGGCAAAATCTGCGGTGCCTTTTGCTGCAATTTCAGCAATCTGATAAGGCGTGCCCTGATGCAGTTGTAGCGAAACATTCGGATATGCATCGATAAAGCGCTGCACGATTGGGGGTAAAACGTATCGACTTTGAGTATGCGTTGTTGCAATGGCCAAACTACCGGCGCGCTCATCACTGAAGTCGGCAGCCAGTTTCATCAGATTTTCGGATTGCTGTAATACAATCATTGCTTGATCAATAATTGCTTTACCCGCAGGCGTCATGCCGCTGATATGTTTGCCATTTCTGACAAAAATGCCGATACCGAGCTCGGCTTCCAGTGCCAGGATCTGTTTGCTGACACCCGATTGTGAGGTATGCAAGCACAGGGAAGCTGCTGATACATTAAGCCCCTGGTTTGCGACTTCGCAAATGTAGCGTAGTTGTTGCAATTTCATGAAGTAAGTTGCCTGTCATAATGCGCTTGCACGAAAAAACTAAGATTGCTTGGTTGAATCCGGTAAACCTGACGGCTCATTAGCAACGCCATGCGGAACATGTCCCGTAGCAACATGTTGGCGCGCCGAGTCACAATGACCCTGTTGGTCGTCAAAAAATACATCGGCTTCATACGCTTTCAGAAAAACGCCCTTCTCCATACCGCCCAAAAATAATGATTCGTCAATGCGTATATTCCATGCACGCAGCGTGCGGACTACACGTTCATGGGCTGGCGCTGAACGTGCAGTGACCAAACAGGTCCGAATGGGAGACTCTCCCGGCGCAAAGGCCAGTTGCAGTTGTTGCAGCGCAGCCAGAAATGGCTTGAACGGCCCGCCAGACAAGGGTTGATTGGCCGACAATTTTTCATTACGCGCAAAAGCCTCCAGCCCTTGGGTTTTATAAATTCTCTCAGATTCATCTGAAAACAACACGGCATCACCATCAAACGCAAATCTGAGTGCATCGTCTCGCCCGCTATTGCCGGCAGATAGCAAAATGGTTGCGGCAGCAACACCCTGCTCCAAGGCCTGTCTGACATCCGAGCCATCTAACGACAAAAACAGATGGCTGTTAAACGCAGAAATATATCGGTAAGGACTGCTGCCGCCTGAAAACGCGGCGCGTGTTATCCCAAGCTTGTAATGCTCGATGGAATTGAATACGCGCAAACCAGTGTCTGCGCTGTTTCGGGATAGCAGAATGACCTCTACGCGCGGGGCCCCCAACATGACATTCAGGTGCAGAAGTTTTTTTACCAAATTAAATGCTCCGCCGGGTTGCAGCGGCTCGTTTTCATGGGCGATCTGGTACTTTTGATAAGCATCAAGCCCTTGTTCTTCAAAAATCTGATGGCTTTCCGTCAGATCAAACAAAGCCCGTGACGAAATGGCAATCACTAATTTGCTGTGGGCTTGTGGTGCCAAGTGTGAGGGCTTGGTTTCTGACATGGTGGACATTCCTGTAAGCTGGCGCTCAGCTAAATCACACAAGTAAAATGCAATGCCGATGCCTGTACAAATCTGTTACGGTGGCTTCTGACACGAAAATTTCTTCAGGTACATCGATGAA
>DITX01000193.1 GCA_002422225.1 Gammaproteobacteria bacterium UBA6173 | reverse complement strand
TTACCGCGTCGATTAAGCTTGCGCCTATGACCACTGAAACAGTCAGTCTCTTCACTTTTTTGTTGTCTTTGTAAGCCCCTGTCTATCACGCCACGCGTTAAAACTGTCTGGGCCTGATAATAGTGGATTCCCAACGATAGGAAACAACTTTTTAGTTGTGGGTGGGTTTGGCTGGTGGTGAAAGCCTGACTGCTGGCGGACTGTGGCTGAGGAGAGTGTGATGGAAGGTCCTGATGAAGTCATTCACCAGTCAACAAGATTGCGTATAAGTGCGATTCTGAATGCACTTGGCACCTCAAAATTGATGGAGTCCAGCAACAGGATTGTGCATTGCGGGAGCCAGCTTCTTTAGCCATACCCAGCCTACCTGTGTTAGCTACTGAATAAAATGTAGCACACTCCAGCGAATGCCCGCGGATAAAAAAAAGGGGGCCAGCACGTACATGCCAACCCCCCGAAACCAAAAGCCTTCCAAGCAGGGACTACATAAGCTGACGATGAATAGATCTGAAGATATCCACAAAAGTGGGCACGCGCTCTATCTTGATTGGCATATGAAGCCGTCGTGCGACATCACTGGCTGAAATCAGACCGCGGATGTGATCATGAGCACGATCAACCACCAGGCAATGCTGCTGCCCGGTACGTTGCAAAGTTTGAATAATGTCGCCAATGCTGGAGCGCTCTAACTGCTCCAAATCAAGCGCCAGAATTGCGCGCTTAGGACACATCATATCGCTGACAGAGATTTCGCCGAGCCTCTCCCCATTGGCAACCCTGATCATAAAATGCTGCTCACTCAGATCCTCGCTGCTGATGGTACCGATGAACTCATTATCTGCATCTACAACCAGATTCATGCGTACATGTGCTTTACGCATTAGCAGTTCAACATCAACTGCGCGCGCAGAACCCTCAATTGTCATTGGGCGATGTTTTTTGAAATCAGTAAAAAACTCTGTTGCTGGCGAATGAATATCCAGATCATTAAATTCATCGGGCTGCACCATATGGGCAACACTATCAACAGGAAATAAAGTAATTGTGTGCATAAAACTCTCCTGAAAACTTCTGGCATATGACCAAGCTGCCGAAATTGTTGGCAACAACAGTCAATAAAAGACAAGTCAGATCAGAGAGCTTATTGCGGGCGGACCGCGAATGTTATGAAGGGTGTAGCATTGCTGCAGAGCAGGAAGAACCTGCTGAGAGATCTTGCCAAAGTACAAACGCAAAAACGTAAGATCAAAATCGCCCGGAGGCATGTCTGCGCGATCGTCAGCGGCATATCTTGAGCAAAGAAAATCGCCATCACTCAGATATTGAGTTACTTCGTTTGCATTCTGCTGTGCAAAAGTTTCCGCATTAGCAAACGACAGTACACACAACAAGGCTGTTGTGAAAACTAGAAATTTGTATGCTGCCGATCTCAACACAGAAGAGTCCACTCGTTGCGAGTTACATCAATAGACCGATTCAGTCTATTCCTTTCTGTGTCATTGTCAAAGTCACTATCAATAAATATTTTTTGCCAGGAAACACTCGCCAGCAACTTACAGGGGCAGCGCAAAATAGCGATTGAACCCAGACCCACCGGTGGAACCGGCATCAAAAACAAATCCGTAAACCGGTTGGCCTGCCGCATTCAAATGCACCGATCCGCGTACCCATCCACCCTGAATACCCTCAACCACTGCCTGGGGCTGAGACCAGACGCCGGGGACTGTGGAATAAACGTGGAAAACTGAACGTGAGTGCATCTCAATAAACAACAGATGTAAAGTCGATTCATGCACAATCAAATCCGCACCAACTTGCTCGGAATCAATCGCATTCGTCACTACCGCCAATGGCGCAATTTGTACTGCCTGGGTTAACTCTGCGTTACGTGAAAAACGTCGCTCGTATAGAAGCCCACTTTGCTCACGGTAAACCAGCACGGTCTCGCCCGACTCAGGTAACACGACCATCGGCACTATCGCACCATTTTCAGCATCTGATGAGCCCAGATTGGATGAAAACAGTTGCCGCGCAGACAGAGAACCGTCTGGAAACAAATGCCGGACAAACCCGCTGCCATCACGTCCTGTATATGCCATCGTAACCGTGTCATCCGGCCCCGCGACCAGTACCGGGCCAGACAGGTCGGGAGCAAGATCCACATCGATTTCTATCGGCTCTCCCCAGGCACCTGTCGCCGAGCGAAGCTGCAGAAACAGCCTGGTTGATCCACCGTACAGCGTTACCAGACTGCCGTCGCTGCGTGCTACCAGATCAGCAAATTGGGTGGGTGGCTCTTGCGGTGTAGCAATACTCTGGCTGTTCACCCGCCAAACGCCTTCACCCGCCTGCGCGCCACCCATCTCAAATGCGTGGTAGAACACCTCTTCACTTACCTGATGAATAATATGGATTGTCGAGCCCATTTTCACGGATGCAACGCCTTCAAGATCACCGATATCCGGTCGATTATTGCCATCTACTTCACGCCAGGATTGCCCAAAGTCAGTTGATTTTACAGCCATGAAGCGGTTATCAGTTTCGGAGGGCTCCATAAAAAAGTATAGGTGCCCCGTGTCCGACTGGTAGGGCCCAAGTCTGGCCGGCGTCTCAACAAAGGTGCCACCCAAATGGTACGCCGGCGCTGTCAATCGCAACTCCGCGCTGGCATGCCCGGGCAAGGGTCGGCCAAAACCATCAACCACGCGGAGTTCAAACAAGGTGTTATTGTCAGCAAAGGTGGGGCCATCCGAAAACCGTCTTATCACCAACGGCCACTCCCACTCGAGCGCGTCATTTACGGTCCGCCATACGGGCGTGGCTGCGACAGCGTTAATACCCGCACCATCATCCCAATTACTGTTAATGGCGCCCAGGAGCCGCTCAGTCTCCGCCCCATGTGGGTATGCGGGTGTTTCAATCACTGACAGCACCGGCGTTGCAAAATCAGGATACGGAAACTTGGCAAAACCAACAGGCAACCATGCCTGACCTGCTTGACGATATTGCAAGTTCAACACATGCCCTTCTGGCGGCGACATTGTGGCCTTTACCTGAACTCTGAACCGAAACGGCTGATCGTACAAAATATCGGCTGACGCATTTTCTTCAGCCGCCCATCCCGCATCAGCATTTAATCCAGCGTTGGCATCGCTGCGCACCCGAAACGCTAACCATTGCAGATCAGGCGCAAAGGCCGTAGTGACCGATTCGCGTTGTGCCGTATCACAGGCACTGACAAGCAGCGAGAGTACAACAAGAATTAAGCAGGAAAAAACAGGTGTTCCGATGCGACGCTGACTCATAACAACATGCAACCCATCATATATATCAGTTGAATCCTAAAAACCATTGCGGATGATACTGAATGTATTATGACGCGCATGTGACGCGCGTATAAGCGCGCCTGATCAGAAGTCCAGTTCTTTCTGGCGCGGCACCGCACAGCCCGAGGATCGCAACGTTAAATGCCTTGGGTCACCTGTGTATCAATCGGCGCAGACTGACATTTCCAGCAAACGTCAAAACTTCCATCATTCTCTTCATTACACTCGCCGCACACCCATGCGGCCTTAGGCGACGGATTCTCAACTTCGCGCGCAATCAGGTCAGTTGCGGCGATGTAATCATGATCATTCAGAATCTAAAGTTCATGAAATGTATTGCCAATACCATGCTGAGCACCGACCGGGACAGTCTGCTCATTTTTGAGGTAGGATTCGATATCGTTCAACGCCAATTTGCGGGTCAGCAGGCATTTCATCACTTTGCTGACATTGCCGTAGCCCGAGTAACCATCGGCTTGCAGGTAATTGCCGCTGTTTTGCACCTCCCGCATCAGGTGTATCAGTGGTCTGAACACCTCATCCAGGCGGATAACCCAATTAGCCATGTTGGTGCGACTTAACTCATGCCCCAGTCGCTTGATCATCTGCTCCTAACCATCAGCCTGAGCAAACACAGCTTTCTCTTGCCAGTATTCGAGCACTTTTAACTGCGCCGGAATGTACTGTAGCTCTTCTTTAACTTTGGAAAAAAATACGCTGTCAGCGCCAACTTTTTGCTCATCACTGAGTAACAGCTCAATGTGCTCGCGAATCAAGTTCTCAGCAAAGCCTCGTTGACGGGTGCTCGTTAGATTTTCACCCAACGCTCTCATATTGCGCCATTTTATGCCCCTGCAACAACGTCATATCGTAGCCATCAAGCAACCAGTTGATCTGCTCCCCGCTGAACGGATTATGGCCAAGCTCCTGCTCCACCAACAGCACAAGCCCACTGACCTGTTTGCAAAAATTAATCGGAACACGGTACAAATAAATCTGCGGCATCTCACGGGCCGGACGAAGATAACGATTGCTCATCGCAACTGCCGAAGCAGCACACCGAGCAATGCGATGTTGCCCGCATCAAATCCGGTGATGGATATCCCGCCTGGCAACAACACGGTCAGCTTTGCAGATGGCCGTTGGGTTGCTACCACTTTTACAAATCCTCCCACTGCTGCCTTCACCTGAGGTGATGGTGCAGTCAATTCCCAGTCACTCGCTGATATCGCAATAGTCGCCAACCGCCGCCCAAGTCTGCTCTGCAGAACGGGCTACATAAATTCCCATTTCGATGGTGACGCAAGCAGCGCCGGCAACGGCCATGATGGCAGCACAACAGTTGTTCATTTGAGTTCCAGCACCACGGGGCAATGATCAGAACCATAATATTCATTCAGTATCTCAGCCGTCTGGATGCGCTGTTCAAGGGCCTTTGATGCCAGAAAATAGTCCAGACGCCAGCCGATATTTTTCTCGCGCGCACCGCCGCGCATGCTCCACCAACTGTATTTCACCGTATCCGGATACAAATGCCGGAAGGTGTCTATGAAACCTGCATTAAGCAAACGATCCAGCCCGTCAATTTCGATTTGAGTATAACCCGCGCTTTTATTGTAGTTTGCCCGTGGTCGGGCAAGGTCAATTGGGCGATGACACACATTCAGGTCACCACAAATGATCACGGGTTTTTTCTGCTCCATCTGCAGAATGTGTGTTTGAAAGGCATGATCCCAGCGCGCGCGATACTCTAGGCGCTTCAGACCTTCGCCAGAATTGGGTGTGTACACGGTCACCAAAAAGTAGTCTGGGAACTCTACTGCAATAACACGGCCTTCCTGGTCGTGCTCTTCAATGTCCATACCATATTGGATGGCGAGTGGTTTTGTGCGGCAGAACATGGCGGTGCCGGAATAACCAGGCCGCACTGCCGAATGGGTGTACAAATGGAATCCTTCCAGGACTCCCACAGCCTCTACCACCTGATGATCCTGAGCCTTGGTCTCCTGCACGCAGAGCACGTCTGGTTGCAGTTGCTGCAGTGCAGTCAGGAAATCTTTTTTTATGGCGGCACGAATGCCATTGAGGTTCCAAGAAATCAAACGCATGTTGGGGCCTGTGTCTTATCGTCAAAAAAGTGGATGGCGCACACAAGAATACCTGCACTCAGACGTCCAGACCACCTATCTATGGGGTAGGGCACGCCTTCCTCTTCAGGTAAAACACACACTGATGAGTTTATTGTGAGTTTAACCCGTCCAAGAGCAACAAAAAATGTGCAGTGTCCACAACAGCAGGTCTCAGGCACCTCTACAGATTCCATCAATGACTGTGTCCGCAGTAAGGCGACATGCAAGCGTTCATGATGAGCATGGCTGTGAGCACAGCCTTTGCCAATCCTTCCGATCTGGATATCAGTTTTAACAACACCGGCTACATGATGGATAACTAGTGCCCGTCCATAAATCGCTCCCTTTTTCTTGTAGAACCCAAGCCGCTTGATGCGATTCAACATGCAGTGGAAAAAGCTCGCTCAGAAAACCACCGAACTTGTGCTGTGCATACACATCAAATAAACTCGTTTGTGCTGTGCGGGTTTCTCGCATGGCAAGGCCCTTTTTGGTTTTGGATTGCTTTTTTCGTCGAAAACAATTTTACAAAACCTGAGGGCCTTTTTTAATCTTTTAGTGATATTTTTTCATATTTATCAGTGCAATATCTTCTTATGAACGGGCGCTAACTAACACTTTGACTGTGCCCGACGTCGCTGCAAGCGTGATTGACTAGACGCTCAGGCAACCGGGCAACGAGCAGGTAAGGCCTGTAAATGCCGTCGTTGGTGAAACGAATGATGGTCGCATCAACAATATCCGGCTGCGTGCGGTCAGGCCGCAACATGCCATTGATGCAATTGAGGCCGCAACCAGCGGGCCGGTGTCAGAGGGCAGGATGGGTACGGTCAGTTTCAGATGGAAAGGCGGTATATAACGCGTTATTAAAAGCCAGCGATGTTGATGGCGTCAATGGCGATGAGCACCCATCGCTACCGGTTTCAGCTGTTTTATCTTTGCTCAGGAGTCAATAATGGCAAACAACACAAATTCGACTTGTCTGGTATATGTTGCTGCCAGTGTTGACGGGTTCATTGCCCGTGCGGATGGCGATGTAGAGTGGCTGCAGCGCCCAGAGTATTCGGTTGAAGCAATGAAAGGACTCTCTTACGAACAATTTATCACCGACATTGACGCGGTGGTGATGGGGCGTAACACCTTTGAGAAAGTTCTGGGTTTTGGGGAATGGGCGTATGACATACCGGTTGTTGTGTTGACTTCTCGCAATCTGGATATTCCTGATCGTCTAAAGGGCAAGGTGTCTAGTGATGCGGGTACTCCGGAGGCAATCATTAAACGACTGACACAGAAAAAACTGACTCGTCTCTACATTGATGGTGGGCTGACCATACAGGCGTTTTTGCTGGCAGATTGTATTGATGAACTGATCATCACTCGTATTCCGGTTCTGCTGGGCAGTGGATTGCCATTATTCAGCATGGCGGGTGCCGAGAGACCTTTAAAGCTGTTAAATGCAGTTGCCTCAAAAAATGGCTTCGTTCAGGAGCGATACCTCGTTATTTAATGAGAGAACACTATGTTTACCTTGTTTATAGCAAATAAGGACTACTCGTCCTGGTCACTGCGCCCGTGGGTGTTGATGCGTGAATTGGGCATCACATTTGAGGAGGATCTGGTGCCGTTTGGTGATGGTTCGAGTTGCCTTACACACGATTTCGCCAGCTCTCAAAAAGGACATTGATCGACTGGAAGAGTTATGGTCTGAAGGCTTGGCGCTTTTTGGCGGCCCGTATCTAGCCGGCGGTGTATTCACGGCGGTTGATGCGTTTTTTGCCCCGGTTGCATTTCGTATTCAAAGTTATGGTTTGCAGATGAGTCCGATCAGCATGGCATATGCCGGATTACTGCTCAATCTGGACAGCATGAAGGAATGGGAGCGTGATGCATTGGCGGAGCCTTGGCGCGACGCTAGTCACGAAGTAGGTGTACCTGCCGTCGGGCGGGTGATTGCAGATCTCAGGCAATAAAAACAGACAGGGGACGGAGGTAAAGCCTCCGTCCCCTCTCGACTAGTCTCAGTCGACTACCAGCCGATTGACAACACTACGCACATTTGAACTGAGCGACCAGTGTGTTCAGCTCTGAGGCAAGCCTGGCCAATTCGGTTGCGCCTTTGCTGATTTCACGCGAGCCGCTGGCGGTCTCATTAGCGACTTCAGAGATGTTATTAATGTTGCGATTTATCTCGACAGTGACCGCTGACTGCTCTTCAGATGCGCTGGCAATCTGATTGCTCATGTCTTTGATCACTGACACTGCACGCGTAATCGTCTGCAGCGACTGGCCAGCACGCGCTGCGTGATCAACACTGGTTGCGGCTTGCTCGCGGCCTTTGACCATGACAGACACAGCTTGATTTGCGCCAGATTGCAGCTTATGTATCATCACCTGAATTTCTTCAGTAGACGTCTGAGTACGACTGGCCAGCGTGCGAACTTCATCAGCAACCACCGCAAACCCCCGGCCTTGTTCTCCAGCGCGCGCTGCCTCGATGGCGGCGTTCAACGCCAGCAGGTTGGTTTGCTCTGCGATGCCACGGATGACATCCAATACCGACCCAATACTGTCGGTTTCTTTCTGCAGATCCGTGATCACTTCAGAGGCTTTGTCGATATCCCGCGCCAGCGCGTTGATTGCACCCATGGTCTGAGTAACGACATCCGCTCCTTTGGCAGATTCATCATCGGCTTTTTGTGCATCACTGGCCGACAAACTAACGTTGCGAGCCACTTCCTCAACCGTACCCGCCATTTCCGACATGGATTTGGCAACGTGCTCGATCTCGGATTGTTGACGTAAGGCACCTTCCGCTGTGCGGGAGATTGTGCTGGACAATTGCCCAGCGGCCATTGTGAGATTATTGGCAGAGTCTTTGAATTTACCAACAACGGTCTGAATTCTGTTGGCAAACACATTAAACCAATGCGCCAGCTCTCCTACCTCGTCTTGGCTAGACACTTTTATGCGCTGCGTCAGATCACCATCACCTTCTGCCATATCGCGCAGTGCATTCACTACTTCAACAACCGGGCGAACAATTGAGCGCTGAATCAACAGGGAAATGGCCAGTGCCATCACCGTGACGCCAGAAACTATCAGAAAAAATGACATAAAGTACGTGTTGACCGTTTGCGCACGTTCTTCAAGGCTGACCCTGAGGTACAGTGTACCTATGGTGTCGCCATCCATGACAACGGGCTCGTTCAACTCTACGTAACCAAGCTCTGGTCGATGTGTCACTTCGCGGGCGCCAGGACGTTGCGGCAATGTGCCTCCGCTGTTCTGGGCGGTAAAGTTTGCGAAGGCTGAGCCTGAGTCATCAAACAAAACGGCCGCCATAATGCCATCATTTAACTGCAAGGAAGCCAGCGTATCGGATGCCGAATTATTATCCATAAAGGCCAAGGCCCCGGTGCTATTGGCGCCAATCAGTCGAGCAGTCGTCAGCGCCTGAGTATCGATTGTACGATCCAAACGATTTAGTTCGAGCGCAACAAAGATGGCGGTAGACACAACAACCGCGAGTGCACTGGTCAGTGTCACTCCAGTCAGTACTTTCCACTTTAAAGTCCAGTTAACGTTTAGCACGGAGTAGTCCTCTCGCGTCATCAACAATAGTGATTATTGTGATATGGCGCGCATCAATTGTTCACGAACGTTAAGGCCAGCCCCTTCGATGCGCGAGCGATTCATGCGAATCGCTACCGCATCCCCGCGTTGCCCGGAGAGTCCAATCATGCCGCCATGGTTGGTAAAGTCACCAATTTCGCTAACAGTCAGCACAGGAGCCCCTTCGAGGCTACTAGCGATTTCCGCGGCACGCGCAGTTTCACTGGCGCTGACAAACACGATCTGGCAATTCTTTGCGTCAGCAACCGCCGAGCCTGGCACATCGCTGACCGACATCGTGCGACCGCCAGCTTTTTTGCCATCCACGATCTGTCCGAGCGAGCGTCCCAGCTGGTTCTCGCCCAACACACAAACACGCAAGGCGCTGTCCGCAGAGCTGAAAGCACTGTCTGGCCAGTCGATAAAACGACCAAAATTCATCAGGAAGCGAGCTATAGCATCACTACCGCCATCGGCTGATGAGACTTCTCCGCGCTGTGCATGCGCAGGGTTCAGGGTCAGAACTACAAGCAGGCTGATAAAAATGGTTTGTGTTAAAGTTTTGCAAAAGGCGTATGTTTTCATAAAAAATCCCGACGTATCTTTTGACATTTAAGATTTAGGTTGTGGTTTGACGGTCTTGTGACTGCTCTGATTTTTGCGGGGGAAGTATCCCCCTCATGAATTTACAGCGGCAATCAAGCGAGAATCTTTAGCAGGGATTTTGTGCAGCATGTAAAAAGTCAAGTAAAGATTTGTAAAATTGAGTCAACAATTCAACGTAACGATTTGTAATGTAAAAATAAAATGCACACTTTAAGTTTTGGAACTCAATGTAAAAATATTTTTAAATATGCGTGTAAAAACCCCGTTTTGAGTGCTTTAGTTACTATTTTGGCCGTAGGTTGTGTGGCAGCACCGCAAATTGATGACACAAATCTGCTCCAGACTTATATTGAGGCAGGCCCGCTACTGGATATTGTTGAGAGTCGTGGCGGGCTGCATTGTCGGATATTTCATCCGCGGGCGTGGCTGGAACCTAGTGATGAGCCAGCCCGGCGCCAACAGCACCCTTTAGTGATCTGGGGCAATGGTACGTACACCAGCCCAGCCTCGTACCGTAACCTGCTGCAACATTGGGCCAGTCACGGCATGATTGTGGTGGCAGCGATGACACCCAATGCGGGTCGCGGTGTCGAAATGCGGGACTGCCTCAATTATATGCTTGATCAGCAGGACAACACCGACAGCCCGTTTTATCAGCGCGTCAATGCAGATCGAATCGGTGTTGCAGGGCATTCACAGGGTGGTGGAGGCGCAATCATGCTGGGGCGGGATTCGCGCATAAATACGGTGGTTGCCATCCAGCCTTACGTGTTGGGTGAGCGCCACAACCCGCAGGCTGCATCCAATCAGACCGGCCCCTTATTGTTGCTGTCTGGGCAAGAGGATTTTACAGCCAGTGCTGATACCAATCAGAGACCTGTTTTCGATTCGGCTAATGTCCCGGTATTCTGGGCCAATCTAAGAGGGGCTACACATTTGGCGCCCATGAGCACCGGTGGTAGCTATCGTGGACCGATGACCGGTTGGTTGCGCTGGAAGTTGCTCGATGATACTGGTGCAGCTCGACTGTTTGTGGGTGCGGACTGTGTGCTGTGTCAGGATGAACGCTGGCTGATCAATGTGAGGTGAGTGCATCAGCCAGTCTATTGAACTACCGCTGGCCAATCTGTCCAAGCAGGCTATTAATATCCCTGCTCAATTCGCCATCATTGCCAGCAAAACTTAATGCCCGCCGCGCAAATCCTTCTGCTTCACCATAACGCTGTTGTTGGTAGCGTATGCTGGCTAATCGATACCATAAGTACGCATCGCGTGGACTGATGCGCAAGGCACGCTCACTGACTGCAGCTGCGCGTTCAAGGTCGCCATCGGCGATGGCTTGATCAACGGATGTCAGTAATGTTGACGCGGGTGTGCCCGGCGGGGCCGCGCGGTCTCTTGGCGTTTCTGGCGCAGGCTCTGCAGGCGGCGGAGTTGTGGTGGTCGCGGGCACATCAACACGTTGCGGTGGCACTTGAACAGGGTAAGAACGTGCCGGTTCTTGCGCTGATCCAGAACTGTCAGTCTGTCCGCGCACAACGGCAGGTTCACTGTTCGACACCGGGGCGCCAGGTCGTGTTGCACTGCCAGAACTGGCGCAAGCGCTGATCATAAAAATGGCTAACAGCAGGCTGATGCGAGAAATCATGGGCGAATATTCCGTACGCGGTCAATCAAACGGTCTAGTAATGAGTCGTTGCTGTCACAACTGGTGGCAGGCTCGGGCATTTGCCCTTGTCGAAAAGGGAGCATTATTGTATCGCTGCAATCGCGACCGTTTCCGCTTCGGATTGCTTGTTGAGCAACTTGCTGAAACACCACATCGGCGGGCGCAAAGGATTGCCTGGGCTGGATATCCAAGCGGCTCATGATGTCGGTCCAGACTCTTAGTGCGCCTGACGAACCGGTCAGTCCGGTATCGCGGTTGTCATCGTGTCCAAGCCAGACTACACCGGCCAGATCGCTGCCGTAGCCTGCAAACCAGCTGTCACGCAGGTCGTTGGTAGTGCCGGTCT
>DITX01000086.1 GCA_002422225.1 Gammaproteobacteria bacterium UBA6173 | reverse complement strand
GCTGAACAGCTGGATTCCATTCTGAATCAGACGCATCAGCACCTTATGCTGGTGTGCAGGGATGACGGTTCCAGTGATACCTCACCCGCGGTGCTAGAACACTACCAAACCCTTCATCACGATAGATTTCTTGTCATAAAAGATAATAAGGGCAATCTGGGCGCCAGCGGCAGCTTCTCTGCACTTATGCAGTGGGCATTGGCATTTATGCAGTCCACCGAGCAGCAGGTGTATATTGCGCTGTCGGATCAGGACGATCTCTGGCATGTTGATAAACTGGAAACCACGCTAAACGCCATGAGCATCATCGAGGGCGGCGAGTTGCCAGTTTTGATTCACAGTGACCTTAATGTGGTTGATAAAGAGGGGCGGCGTTTGTCACCGTCACTGATGCGCTTTCAGGGCCTTGATCCCACCCGCACTAGGTTTGCTGCGCAGTTGATCAGCAATACTGTGACGGGTTGCACCGTGTTGATGAATAAAGCCTTGTTACAAAAAGCATTGCCGGTGCCTGCTGAGGCGGTTATGCATGACTGGTGGTTATCACTGGTTGCCAGCTGTTTTGGCAAGTTGGTGTTTATTGAGCGATCCCTGGTCGAATATCGTCAGCATGGCCGCAATACACTAGGCGCGCGCGCCTACCATCCCCCGAGCTTGAGTTTCAAAACCCTAGGCAAAGTCTTCCAGGTAAAACAGCAGTCAGAGGCGCAGAAACTATTTGAAGCAGTGGCCGCTCAGGCGCGTGTTTTCCACCAGCGATTTGAACCAGAGTTGACTGCGGGCGAGCTCAATCCCTTGCATGATGTTATGCGCCTGCCCACTTTAGGACTTTGGGGGCAACGCTTGCTGTTTCGACAACTTCGGCGCAATCGCTAAGGTAAATTGCGTTGCAACCAACGTTTCAGGCGCAATGCGTGACGTGCCAGATACGGCATTTGTGCCAGCATCTCCGGTGTGATCGGGAACTGCTGTACCCATTTATCTGGTTTGATCCACACGGGTTGTC
This sequence comes from Gammaproteobacteria bacterium UBA6173, assembly GCA_002422225.1. Lineage (GTDB taxonomy): Bacteria > Pseudomonadota > Gammaproteobacteria > Pseudomonadales > Pseudohongiellaceae > Pseudohongiella. Next base: position 6,114 of record DITX01000086.1, on the reverse strand, counting down.
GGAAGTGTATTTTCTCTGGCGTGCTGTGCAGTGGTGTGTAATAACGACACGCATCAAAAAAGTAATGTGTCACTTGAGAATGCCGGGTGCGTTGATGGTCTTTTTGCTCTGCCCCGCCGTGCAGCAGGTTGGCATGCCAGATCAGCGCATGGCCTTTGGGCATGATGCCAAAGGACTGCTGGATGCCAAGTGTGCTGACATAGTTTTCCATAAAACGTTCGTACGCAGGGTAGTGTTCGTAGCCCGGTGCCAGGCCGGCATCCTGCATACTGAGTTGTGGTAATTTGTGTGTGCCCGGGTAGTAGCGCAAGGGGCCGTTGTGTTCATCAATATCTTCAAGCGCGACCCACACCCCCGCCATAAAACCATTTGGCATGCTGCTGAAATGAATGGTGTCGGAATGTATTTTCTGCTGCGTGCCAACCGGAAAATTCAACGTCTGGAACGGACGCGGCTGGCGACCAAACAATTGTTCAAGGGCAGCAAGCACCGAGGGATGTGTTGCCAGTGTGTGTGCGGGTTTCACAAACTGCCAGGCATCCTGAATGCGGGCACCAAATGCCGGTGCACGCAAATGTTCAGGGTTATAAAGCGGCTGCAGGGTGCTGACCAACTCGTCGATACAGGCTGGGTCAAAACCAAAATCCACGATCACGTAACCGTTTTCTTCAAAATAAGCTATTTGTTCGTCACTCAAAAAAGCAGGGCTTACACCTGATTTACTGCTTCGCTTGAACATGCTGCCTCTACCGTTATTTACGACGCGCATCAAGAATGCGCTGAATACTTTGCAGGCGTTGGCGCATTCGCTCACCCACAGCCGCTGCAGAAAACTCCTGTTGGATGGTCTTGCGCGCCTGCTCGCCTATTGCTTTGGCACGTGCAGGATTATGTGCGAGATCTCGCATTTCAGTTGCGGCATGATCAATGTCGGGCACTGCCCAGTGTTGATGTGCCTCATACGGGCCATAATCTTTGCCCAGTTTTTTGAGTGTGTACTGAATAGCGACACAATTATTGTTGCGCATGTATTCAGTGTTACCTGACCAGCCAGTCAGTAATGCAACTTTGCCCAGCGACATGGCTTCTGCAGGACCCAATCCAAAACCTTCTGCATGATGCAGGGACACATAACAATCACAACAATTGATCAATGAATCAATTTGCGTCCGATCAAAATGACTATCGAGCAGCACAATGTTTTGATAATCACCAATCAGGCTGCGCAATACCTTCAGGCTGCCTTCGTCAGCGTTATTGATTTTTATCAGCAACTGCACCGACGAGTCGTCGGCTGCAAAGGCTTTCTGAAACGCCATGATTGAACCAAAAGGATTCTTGCGCTGCGCAATACTGTGCGTATCAAACATGCTGATAAACACAAATGCTTTGTCTGGAATTCCAAAAAACGCTCGTGAATACTGGTGCGCGCTATCAACATCAACGTTGATGATATGTGGAATGGTGATCACCGGGATGGGTGACTTGGCTGAGACAGCCTGATTGACAAAAGCCGACGGTACCCACACTTCATCCAGCAGGTCAAAACTCTCCAGCCATCGGTCAGGGAATTCTGGCATTTCCCACGCCCAGAACCCGATATTGTAGTGCTGCCCAAACCAATTTTTGCCCAGATCTTTGATGACGCCGGGGGTATGATCCGCATTGATGTGGATGAGATTGATGCCATAGCGCGGCTCGGTGATTTCCCGGTGCTGCCAGCGCAGGTTATCCATGCGTGACGGATTACCCTTTTCGTAGTTCAAAATACCAAATGGCACCCCAGAGGCTTCCAATGCAGCGGCGTTGCCGCGTGCTGCTTCGCCAACGCCCATGCTCGCGCGTATATAGGCGATCAGGTGTACGCCACTTTCATTTGTTGTTGTTGCAGCGTCGGCCAGCGTCAGCGTGTCGGGTGTCGGCACAACCACAGTACTGGCGCTTGGTACAGGTGCCAGCACATAGTCTTCGCGGGTCATATCCAGATTAGGATTAAAGTAAGGGTCCCCACCCAGAAAGCGATGCTGCCAGCGATCCCACATGGTCTTTTCATCTTGCCCTATGGGTTTGCTTTGGCGGCTGACACTTTCGTGATGAATCAGTCGGCTGTGGGGGGTCCACACATTACGAAGTCCGGCTTCAAGGGCGCGCATACACAGATCTATGTCGTTGCCAACAATCGACAATTTTTCATCAAAGCGCCCGAGTTGTTCAAAGCGATCGCGCCGGATCATCTGGCAGGCGCCGGTATTGCCGGAGACCTCGCGAACGCAGTTGTCCAGTTCGCCGTAAATGCCTTTGCCCGGCAGCTGCTTGTGGAATAAGTGCCGGGCACCGCCACCATGATCCACCAGAAACACGCCACCATGCTGTATCGAGCCGTTGGGATACAACAGCAGCGCACCCACGGTGCCCACATCGTCTCTTAGTGCTTGCGCAACCAGTTCTTCCAGCCAGTCTGGTTGAATAATCTCGATATCATCATTCAGAAACAGCAGCAATTCGCCGTGGCTTTTGTCTGCCCCGATATTGTTCAGGCGTGACCAGTTGAATGCTTCGTTGCAATCGATGACCATGGCGCCTTGCTCGTGCGCATACTGGATACCATCCGGGTAATTGCCGCGGCTGTTATCCAGAATCACCACCTCGATGGCCGGATAGGTGCTGGTTTTTAAAGTGTCCAGACATGGCTTCAGGAAGCGCATGTTTCCTGTGGTCGGGATAATGATGGATACCAGTGGTGTCTGCGCTACGCTCCACTGCACGCGTCGGCACTCACTGCCTTCGATGGGGTGAACCTTGCCGTGCAGTGCATGTTTTTCCAGATAACGAGTCAGTGCCTGGGTTTCTGCGGCCAGCTCACGCTCACGCGCGTCGGCCGGACGTTCAGCAGCGCTCCACAATACATCGGCGATGCGCGTCACATCAGTGAATTTGCACGGCAGTCCCAGTGCCAGCAACACGCTGAATCGCCAGCTTGAGGTTTGTGTGTCAACGGGGTCTGTATTCGCAACTTGCCTGGTGTCAGCAAAATACACGTTGCCAACGTAGTTCTGGCTAAGCAAGCGATCCGGAGACCACTCCGTGGTGAACATGGGCGACACGGCATTGCCGTTGCTGTCAATCTGGTCATGGTCAGAGTACAACAGCACGGTGTTTTCCTGCCATGCAAACGCTACCCGCCACAGGCAGTCGGGTCGCAGCACCTCACCCGCAGCCAGCAAACACACTACAGTGCTGTTGCAGGTTTGCAGTGCCGGCCAGATGTTGTCCGGACTGATCAGTCTGGCGGCCGGCAACACGGTTTGCACCAGGTCATGTAGCGCTGTCTGATCAGCTATCGGTGCTGAAATCAGGCATTCAAATTCCGAGCAGGTTTGTGCAGCTAGGCTTATCAGCGTCGCGCGAAGTGCAGGCAGTTGCCGCGCGTCTGCATGGAGAGAGTCATCAAATTGCACAAGAACGGTAAAGGTCCGATCAGCGGGAGTCAATGTCTCGGACTGGGCACGTAATGTATCGGTATCTGGCGAGGTGTCGCGCAGCCAGCGCTGATATACCGTTGCTGACGGTTGAAAAATAAAGTTGCGCGACACCCGGGTCTGTTGCCCCTTTTCGTCACACGCCACCAGGCTGATTTGGTGTGGCCCCGGTGTCAGATCAGTGGTGCTGATCAGGCGCGCAAAACCGATACGTTGAGCGTCTTCAAGTCGGTCATGGGCTGGTAAAGGCAGGACATCGTGAAACATATCCTGATCAACAAATATCTGTACGCTGACCACCGTGTTGCTTGACCAGGCCCAGCCCTGCACAGTGAAGTGATCGGGTAGCACGGTATGCTCAGCCGACGGCCACACAATGCCCGCTTGTATGCTTGAGACAGGCTGTTGCGCACGTTGTTTTACAGCACTGGACAAGGCGCTGGATGTGCGTCGCGGCAACACAGCGGCCACCAACTTGTTAAGACGGTGTCGCATCCAACGATAGGGTGCAGTCACCCGCCATGAAAATGAATTGAGGATTTCTTTGACGCCGCGATCGAGTTCTTCATGAGCCAGATTCAAAGAAATATAGTCGCTTTGCAGCAGCTGCATCTGGTGTTCTGTGTTTTGTAATTGTTGCTGCGTTTGGGCAATGATCGCGTTGGCATCGCCAAGTTCGCTGACTTTAAGAGCCAGTTGTTGTGTGGTTTGCTCAAGTGTTTGCTGTGATGCGTTCAGTTCAAACTGTAGCTGCTCGATCACACTGGACAGTTGTTGCTTGTCGTTGTGCAGTGCAGAAATATCCTGCCGCAATAGCTCAATGCCACGTTGCAGCGATTCAATCTCGCGATGTAATGTCTGGTTGTTTTCTTGCAAGGTATTTGCAGCGGCGTTGAGTAAGTCAGCTTCATTGCGTAGCGCGGCAAGGGCGCGCTGCAGGGTCAGAAACTCCGCTTTTTTAGCCTTGAGTTTTGCCTCGACCTGCTCGAGTTGATTGCGTGATTTGTTGAGTTCTGCTGTGCGTGTATCCAGCAGTCCATGGCTCTGACTGAGTTCGTCGTGTAGCTGAGTCAGTGCAGGTGTTTGATCAACCAGACCCAGCAATGCATTCCACTCGGCGCCACTCCAGCGCAAACGCCACTTTTCGAGCAGTCTGGATCGTGCGTCCGCACTGGGATGACCAAGCTGATAACGTTGCTGGTGCTGTTCAAGCATGGTGCGAGAATCACCGCCCATGCGGTAATAGGCACCGACCTTGTTCAGCAAGGTAAATCGGGTGTGTTCGGCGCATTGCAGCCAGAAATCCCAATCTTCATAAATGGGCAGAGACTCGTCAAAACAGCAGCCCAGATCTAACAGTTCGCGCGCAAACAGCGCCGAGTGGATAGGGATAAAGTTGTCGCGCCGAAGCGTTGTGATATCAAAAGGGACAGCAATGATGTCTTTAGTTTTGATGCCTTGTTCGCTGACCATTTGTGTTGCGCTATACACAACTTTGACTGTTGGCTCTGCCTGCATCACGCGCATAAGTGACTGCAGGTGTTTGGCATCAATCCAGTCATCGTCGTCAAGAAACAACAGGTACTCGCCTTGTGCGGCCTTTAAGCCGGCGTTTGCGGCTTTGGGTCGATCCAGTTGTTTGCCAGTGCAGACCAGACGAAAGGTGATATGCGCAGGCAGCGCCGGTACCGCAATTGCACCCGCGCCAAGGGCATCAACCACGACCAGCTCAATATTTTTCCAGCTCTGTTGACACACAGAGTCCAGAGTTTGAGCGAGCGTCGGGCGGTTAACGCTGCGGCAAATAATCGAAATGAGCGCAGGGCTGTTCTCAGAGCGCAAAGGTGTTTCCATCCGTAGGGTCAGCTCAACATCTGCAGGCGATTAACCAACGAGCCCAGCACTTCCGCAATGAAGTCCAGAAATAGTGTGTCCAGATCATCATTAAAATAGTCCTGAGATTGATTGCCTATCGCAAGAATGGCCAACAGGTTGTTGCCGTGTGTGACCGGACATAATGCTGCAGAGCGCAGGGCTGGCAACATATCAGGGAACAGCAGTTGCGACGTTTCCTTGTCGAGTTGTTGGCACAGCACACGTTTGCTTCTGAACAAGGAAGGGAAGCGCTTTTGAAATTCACTGGCGGTGGCCGGTGTATCTACCAGAATCAGTTTGCAGGCATCAATGCCTGGCTGGGTTGCCAGATTACATTCGGTGACACTGGCTAATTGCACCAGATTGTCCTCTTCCAGCAACATGAGAACCAAGTTGCGCGTAACACTGAACAGCTGATCGTTATAGCGGGCGTTTTCCAGCAGAACATTTAGCGTATGTCGTGACTCAATGCTGCGATCCCGCAAAATTTTTACCTGGCGTTCCAGCAGCGATACTGCCTTGCCACTTTCATGGGGTACGGTCATGTCAGCCAGTAGCACATCGCGGTCACTGAAAAAGTCTGGATTGGCTTTCAGGTAGGCAGCAACATCTTCGGCAGCCAGCATCGGGGTTTTGTCATCGCTGCCGGAGCCTCCCGACTTGCGTGCGGGCGAGAACTCATTGCTCATATCTGCTTCCTGTTAGGTTTGTTGTTATCCATTATGTTGTGATCAAGGCTGCGCGTTTACAGCAGCAGAAC
>DITX01000164.1:2046-23112 GCA_002422225.1 Gammaproteobacteria bacterium UBA6173 | reverse complement strand
GGGATGCCCAGTTCTTCCAGCGCGCTGATGTATCGCCGCACGGTGCGATTATCCACCAGCAGGCGCCGTGCGATCTCTGGACCCGACATCAAACCATGTGTTTGCAGCAGTTCCAGCAAGGTAAGAACACGTGTGACGGGTTTTGACATGACTGTTTCCGTAGTGAGTTTGGACTGGCAATAAAACATGCCTGCAGCCTACAAACTAAACAGGACAGAAAATGACCTGTTTGGTTTGGTTTGGTTTGGTTTGGTTTGGTTTGTGTATGAACTTGAGCTCATGAATTTTGGCGGCAAAATAAAATCGCCTGCTTATCTGGCGATCAACCCGATGGGCAAGGTGCCCGCCATCAAACACGGCGACACGGTGGTCACCGAAGTTGTTGCCATCTGCGCCTACCTTGCTGATCAGTTTCCCGAACACAAACTGGCACCTGCGCTTGATAGTGTGTTGCGGGGCAGCTATTACCGCTGGCTGTTTTTTGCAGCGGGGCCGCTGGAAATGGCGATGACTGCCGAGGCATACAACTGGGACATCAATGGAAAAAATGTGCAATCCGTTGGCTGTGGATACATCTCAGACACGGTAAACACCTTGGAGATGGCACTTAAAAACGGGCCATACGTGTGCGGCGAGCAATTCACTGCGGCAGATCTGGTGTTATCCAGTTATATCGGGTGGGAAATTGCGCAAAAGAACCTGGAAGCCAGGCCAGTTTTCAATTGTGTAATGCTGGTATCCAGTTCAGTGAATTTACGTTGCAGATTACCCTGCGCTGCGCCCTGATTGACATGGGTGTCCCAGCCATCATTCTCCAGCACCACAATATTGGGGCCGCCCGTCGCGTTCAGGAAATTGGCTGCAGCATCTACCAGCGCTGTAAAGCCCTGTGGAGCGCGTGTGCCGCCCATCGCGGTGCCAACGATGTCGCGGGCGTTGAGTGCTTCCTGCAAACGCGGTCCCAGAAAACTGTCATTGTTATACAGGCTTTGCAAGCGACTGAGTGTGTCATCATTGGTTGCAGGCAACACCGCTGGCGCCCACGAACCCACGCTGGCTTGACCTCTCAGTATCAGCGGCACAGATTGCCCAAGCGCCATGGCTTGTTGTTGAGACTGAAACTGTATGGCGCGGTTCAGCCAGCCCGATGGGTTGCTCTGTGCGGTTTCCAATCCGCTCTCAAGCACATTTTGACCATCAAAGTGAGAGCGTTCCCGGTATGCGCTGGCAACCGCATGGACAATGCCCAGCTCGCCAGCTTGCTGTAACTGATACAAGCCACTGAACGCTGGATGCAACGCAAAATAATTATCCAGTTTCAACAGCGTATTGTCGGCAGGAACGAGTGCTGCGCGGTACCCGCTCAGTGCAGAGTCCCCGTACGGGATGACGGCGGACAGACCATCCATGGCGCCCCGCAGAATGATGACAGCGAGTTTGTTTTCGCCTGAAATCGCACTGTTTGCCCAGCTCAAGCCGGGCAGACTGCCTGCGCCGGCCAGCAGGGTGGCGGCTTTGATAAACTGCCGACGGTTGATACCTTGACTGGGTTTACTTGACATATCAGGCCCTCCACTGGAATTGCGGGCTGGCGAGTAACAAGGCCAGTGCCTGGGTTTTGCTTTCAGCGCGTCGTATGGCAAGTTGCAGCGCGGCATTGTCAGGCAAAATCAGGGCGACAATTTCGCGCGCATCAAAATCAGGCCCGACGGCACCCGCCACCATGTTAATAAATTCCACACGTTTCATCAGGGCATCGGGCCCACCCCAGTGTTCTGCCTGCTCAGGCCATCCGGCCGGAGAGGGCGCGGTAAATGGACGCTGATTAAAGCTGCCCTGAGTTGCAACTGCTCCTCAGTGGTGAGCTGGCCATCTTGTTGGAAACTGAGGCGCTGACGATAGTCGTTATCGGCCAGTTCAATGAGCTGAGCCGCGTTGTTCATGTCTGAAAAACGTCGCGGCAGCCGGTTGGCTAATGGTAATTGCGTGATTAGCCAGCCTCTGGGGTCATTTTCTATATCAGCAAGTTCGCCGGGCTGGATACCAAACCCAAATTTGTTGGCAGCGGTAAACGGTGAATAGATGGCCATGATGACACTCTCGCTTAGTAGTGCACTTAAAGGTCCGTGCAATGTGCCCCGGAAGGCACCTCGCCAGACCCTAATGCCGTTGGCCAGGGCGCAGCAAACGGGTTGATCGGGTCGGCCATGTAATTGTCCAGCCAGAGTAGCAGCACCAGCGCGATGGCTGCTGCCGAACTGACGCTTGTTCTGGCAGGCAAAACAAGAGCTGGTGCGGAATCTGTGCTGACGCTGAGCAGCTTGTTTCTGAACCGGATGCCGAGCGCCGACCCTGCAAATGCAGCGGCGAACCATACCCAGCCATGCAGGCTGCCCGATGAGATGCCACTGAAATATGCGCCAACATTGCAGCCGAACGCAATGCGTGCGCTATATCCCATGATCACACCAGCAAGCAGCATGACCAGCCAGAAAGCGGGTTTTGAGGTCTGGACCTGAGGGTCTTGCCTACCGTCTGCAAGCGCGCGCCGCCACTGCATAATCACCAGGGCGCCGGTCATCAATCCAATATTGGTCAGTGTCGTAACGTCGGTCAACAGACTTTCTGCTAATCGTTCAGCGTTGGCCGGGGATGACCAGGTGCTGGTCAGCGCCAGATCCATGCCACCTGCCTGCGCGAGTTTGGCTCCCCACAAACCCAGGCCATACACCACGCCCCACGGTTGCCCGGCAATGATCAGATTCAGTATCGCCAGACCTGCTATCAGCGCCGCCGACCACCAAAGTCTGGGAACCGGCAACCGTTTACCAGGGCTGGCATAAAAAATAGCCAGAAGGCTCAGGATAAATAAACCCATCAGTGTTGCTATCAAACCATAGCCAACACCCAACAAGGATTGCACAGTGTAAACCGGCAATGAGCCCAGTCCCGTCCACCAGTTAACGTGCAGACTGCCCAGAAAACTGCCTGCAATAAAACCCGGTAAGGCCAAAGCCGCATTGAAGTTTCCGCTGCCGGTGTTGACCAATACTCCGGATCCACAACCCATCACCATCTGCATGGTGATGCCAAACACAAACGCGCCGGCAATCATGGCAAATCCGATGGGTGCATGGGCGCCACTGAGTTCAATGGGAGCGCCTGCCAACAAGGGAAACATGGCCAGTGCGCACAAGGCAATCGCAAAAAACTGGGCGATCAGGCCCCGGCAGTCGCGTTCCATGATCATATGTCGCCACGGCCCGGCAAAACCAAAACGCAGACCTTCCAACACCAATCCAAACCCGAGACCCACACTTAACAACAAGGCTGAACGCGGGCCGGCAATTGCAAAACAGGTGATGACCATTGCGGCCATTAATAGCAGCAGAGCGGGGCGTGTAAGAGCGGGCGCAATAACAACAGCACGCATCATGGCCTGCTGCCCGTCAGAGACTGCATCCATTCGCGCGTTAATGACCAATAGTGAGCAAGCCGCCCGGGTTGATTGTCCATCGGGCGATTGGATTGTGCCCAATCCACCACGCTTTCTGCGTACAGTTGTGTGTTGGCAATACCGGCGAGTTCACTGATCACGAACCAGTTGATTGACGCCCAGTGCCCGGTGTTGCAAAAAACCACCGTGCTGTCCATGTTTGTATCTGTCAGATTGTTGGAAAACAGCACATCGAGCTCATTGAGGGGTTTTAAGCGGTTGTTATCAAACCAGGTGTCATAACTCAGGTTATCAGCGCCACGAATGGTGCCGGGGCGCTCGGCTATCGATTGTTGGCCCGTAAAGAAACTACTGGGCCGCGAATCCAGCAAACGCATGGTCGGGTTTTGCAGGCTGGATTCCAGCGCGGAAGCGCTAATCCGCCATTTATCGTTCCATGTGGGGCGGTAGTTTGAAGATGCGATGGTGCTTGCCGTCGTGCTTACAGGTAACTGTTGGTCGCGCCAGGCAGCAAAACCACCATTGAGCACGGCCAATTGTGTTACACCCAGAGATTTGAGTGTCCAGTACACACGGGTTGCGGCGCCCATGTCAGAGGCGTTGCTGCCCTGATGCACGACAACAACAGGGGTTGATGCGTCGATGCCCAAGCTTTGTACTAAGGCAGTCAGATGCTCAAGCGAGGGTAGTTGCCCGGCGTTGGTCTGTGGTCCCCGGAATTGTGCATAGGGTGCATTTGCCGCCCCTGGAATATGACCTTCGCTGAAGTTGCCGGTGACGTGAATAACCCGGATGGCGGCGTTGTTTTCCAGAAGAACCGAGAGTTCTGTGGGCTGCAGCAACACCGACCAGTCTGCAGATTGCGCCTGCGACACGGCAGGCATCAACAAGACAAGCAGACAGTTCACACATGTTTTGGCAGTTTTGAGCAGCCATGTCTGTACAAAGTTATTCATCATGCGATTCCAGTGTTTTGCGTTTCCAAGGGCTGCTCATCCAATGACAGCGCATCCAGGTAGTACCAACGACCTTTTATCCTGTTAAACCGAGAGTTTTCGCGATGGGTTTGCGGCATGCCATGTTCGTCGAGAAAGCGCGCACAAAACTCGACGGTGCCGCTGTCTCCCTGCTGAGAGGTATTCAGTATGTCGAGGCCAAGCCAGTTGGAATCAACTGACCCCAAATCTTCTGCACTGACAGCGGGTGCATAATCAGGATGCCATGTATCCAAAAGGTATTGGCCATAGCCACCTAGGGCAAATGCCGCGTAGCGTGTGCGCATCAGCTGTTTGACAGTCTTTGGCAAGGTCTTGCCCGTCAGGAATTGACCGCAGCAGGTGGAGAATAGTTTGCCGCTGCAACAGGGGCAGGGTTTCACAGATTTGCTCCATGGCTGGAATAGTCTCTTTCCACTTGAGCAACCTGCACGGTATATTCTTGGTACCAGTGTTGCTGCCCCAGTTGTTTAATGGTGGCTCGAAAGATTACAACATACATACACGAGATTCCCTGATGAGTGATTCCATGGTAGTCCATCACCCTGAACGGTATTGTTTTACCATCGATACTGAGGGTATTGAATCCATTCTGCAATATCAGCTACATGGTCAGCGGGTTGATTTTACCCGTACCTATGTCCCTGCGGAACTCAGAGGCAAAGGGCTTGCCGAAAAGCTGGTACGCCATGGGCTTGCCTGGGCGAAGAACAAGCAATTCAGCGTTAAAGCCAGTTGCTGGTATATGTCTAAATTTCTGTAGGCTGCGGGAATAACCCCTTTTCTCTATTTGCACAGGAGCGGCCGGTCAATCACCGGGGCAATCCTCAGAACGGCGCTACGCGCCTGATTGTTCTTCGCTCATGCCCCGGCACTTGACCGGCCTCATTGCCACATTCAAGTTGCGGTGCAGCGCAATCGCTGGCACCAGCCCACCGGTGGTCGGGATGAGAGCGAGGCACAATCAGGCGCGTAGCGCCGTGCCAAGGAACATCCCGACTGCCGGTGGGCTCTCAACGTAGCCGGCCACACTTTCCAAAAAGCAGCTACATTAAACCCGAGCTACATTAAACCTGAACGATCAAGGCTCATTATCCATCGGCCGATCAGGCGACTGCGCCCACTCCACAATACTCTCGGCATACAACTTCACATTATTCATGCCCTGCAGCTCACTCATCACAAACCAGTTGATGGAACCCATCTGCCCGGTGTTGCAGAACGCGACCGTCAGTTGTTCGTCAGAGATAGAAGCAGCCTGCAAGATGCTGGACAACTCGCCAGAGGGTTTCATGCTGGTTTGATTAAAGAAACTGGCAAAACTCAGGTTCTCTGCGCCTTTGATGGTCCCAGCACGTGCAGCGCTTGCCTGAGAGCCTTCAAAAAAAGACGCGGGTCGGCCATCAATCAAGCGCGCTGTGTTATTGGCCACCAGTTGTTCGACCTCGGCGGTGTGAACGGTATATTGCTCGGACCAGACCGGCACAAAGTCAGATGCCGCCACCACGGTGGCATCGGTGCTAACCGGCAATCCTGCTGCCTGCCAGGCGGCAAAACCGCCGTTTAATACTGCCAGATCCTGCACACCAAGCGACTTCAAGGTCCAATAAACCCGTGTTGAGGCGCCCATATCCACGTCAGAATTGCCTTGATGCACAATGGCCACCGGCGTATCAGCCGCAATACCCAATTGCTGCACAAGCGCGGTCAATGAGTCCATGGCAGGCAGTTGTCCTGCATTAGTCTGCGGGCCGCGAAAGCTGGAATAGGGCGCATGCACAGAACCGGGGATGTGACCCGCGGTGTAGTCGCCGGTGACGGTAATTACCCGCACCTCATCGGACCGGGAGAGGATGGTGTTGAGTTCACTGGGCTCAAGAAGGGGTGACCAGCCTTCGGGTGCAGCAAATAACTGCCCGGTGCAGGCCAGCAAGAGTAACAGGCTGACAGCTTTGATCATTTTCATCATGGTTTCTCTTCAAAAAGTTAACGCGGTACAACAACAGACATAGCCTGCGCTTCAATAGCACAATCACGGCTTGGCGGTAAACCACTTGCGCGAATGGCAGCTATTTCAGCCTTGGCACCCGCCAGATCTGAACGGAACAGCGCATCGGACTGCAGCACAGCCACTGTCGCAGCCCCTATATTCTGACCTTGAATGACATCCATTGGCCAGTGCACATTGCACACCATTCGGCTGTTACCAAAGGCCAGCCCGCGTGCCTGTATTTCATTGGAGCGCTCAGGCGCAATTTCACTCAGAATCAACGCCCATGCCCATCCAATGGCAGTGTGACCAGACGGGTAGGGCCCGTCATTGCGCAAGGTTTCTTCCGCGCCTGCGGCACAAATGGATTGTTCATTGACAACAAAGGGCCGTGTGCGCTGGTAATGATTTTTTGTGCTATTGGTGGCCAAGCCCGCATCCAGCAATGTGCGGCGCAGCAGTTGGTACAGATAAGGTGTCTGTGCCTGCGTGATGGGTGCGCCCAGCGCACAAGAAAAAGTCACCGCGGCATTGGGCAGACTGCTTTCGTGTAAGTATCCAGGTAGTCGACCCGGGCGGATTTCTTCAACCGGGGCAGGTTGCGCAAGGGTTTCGGGCGTCAGCATGGCAAACGCCAAACTGCACATGATAGGGGTGAACCCTGCAAAGCGGTTTTTTGATTTTGTTCATGTATTTTTCTCCCGTTGCTTGTTCTTTACCGCAGTATAATCACCTTGATGAGGGTCCGGCGATTAAAAAATGACGATAATGCTGGCCGATAATTTTGCAGGAGACAGGTTTTGTCAGAACATAAACGAACACGATTACCGGGTACTGGCAAATCGGTCAAACGCGCCTGTTTGAGTTGTGGCATGCAGCACCAAGAAGCGGCGCCCGAAATTGCTGACCGGGCGCAGGATCCCGTATGTATCAAGTGTGATTCACCCATGTTTAGTTTGAGTGATGGTAGCACCCTGACCGTCGACATCGCGCATCACCATGAGACCGTCGTGAAGGCATTGGATAAGTTTGAGTTGGTGTTGAATCAAGTTTGGCAACAGTCGCACGCCGAGAATATGCGCTTGATTGTGGGCGGCGGACTGATTCGTGATGCGGTGCTGGCCGAGTTATTTTTTAAAAAGAGTCGCGGCACAGTGCTCGATTATTCCGAGGAAAACCGAGGGGCTGTGCTGATTCGTATTCGATAGCGTTTCAGGATTTTTTAATAAATTTGATCAGGCGTTGTGCTCCGTTGATCATGGCCCGTGCGCCGATCAGAAAGCCGTACTTCAGCCTGTCAGTCGCTGACAAATGGCTGCTGGCATTAAATTGACGCATGTGGCGGTGAAACCAAGGCTGGCTATGTGCGTAGGTCGCAGCGCGCCGTGAGACTCGCGTCATCAGAAAAACCGCTAATACCAGAAACAGAATGCCCGGAATCACTGGCAGGATCAGGCCGACGAGTCCAATCAGTAAAAAAGCAATAATCACGACGGACAGTGCAATTTTGTAAAGAAGTGGAATTGGGCGAAATATGGGTTTAGGCAAGTGCACGGTTGTATCCTCTGTAACCTTGAAAAATCATATATAGAAACAGCTGCAACATGAACCAAGCACAGATCGTGCCTATATTGCAGGTTAATGATTTTATTGGGGTTCAAGACAAGTCATTCAAGCCTGGCCCAAAAATATTGGCAAATTTGACTGATAGTTAGTCAAAAACCTCAAGGGTTGTTGGTGTTGAATCATTGAGTTTGAGCGCGCGCCTGCTGACAAGGTTACAAACCGATTGGGTTCTTTGATCAACGTAGCTTCCAATGCAGTCAATGCCTCAGCCGGGCGGCCGGCCGCCAGTAGCATCATGCCCAATAACTCGCGCGCTGGCGTCATGGGGCCAGGGGAGACGGCGGCCTTGTCGGTAGCATCTTCAATATCTGCGGCGGCGCTCATCAGGCGAATGCCCTGATCTTGGTTGCCGGCTGCAAATGACGCCCACGCACTGGCGGCCTGATGCTGTATATCGATCTGTTCAGTCCAGTATGCATCCTGCCGTGCGCGAGCGATTTGCGCAGAACGCAGATTGGTATCCACTGATTCCTGCCACATGCCGACACGGGTAAATGTGTGTGAGGGCATATGTAAGGCATGAGGCGCATCGGGTGCCAGAGACGCGTATCGTCGCGCAGCATTGAGTGCGCGTTCGGCCAATGGCGGGTGGTCATAGGCATGGATAATATAGTGCGCAAGCCCAGGGTGGTTGAGGTATGCCATGAACAGAGGTTCAAGAATTTCGGCCGCTTTTAACTGCTGGGAATAAGTTTTGTCAGTGGGGCTGGCGGTCTGATTGACGGCAAGCGCATAAAATATGCTGGCTTCCATATCATCAGGATACGCAGCAACCAGCGCGGCCATGGCGTGTTCATAGGCGACCGTGCGGGCACCTTGGGTGCTGCCTTGTGTATCTGAAAACAATTCAGCAACGGCACTGATGTACATTTTTTCGCGGTTGTCAGGTGAGCCTGTATTGAGGGCTGATGCGATGCTCGCCTGGCCGCGGGCCAGTTGAGCGGCATTGCGTTGACCGGCAAAAGGGTTGCCCCAGTGGCTGAGTGCAATTCCCCAATGCGCGATTGCACAATCTGCATCTTCTGCGAGAACTGCATTAAACGTATTGATCGCTTCAGCAAACCAGAATGAGTGCACCAAGGCCACGGCCCGATTGAAGTTGTCTGCAGTTTCTGGTTTGCAACTGGTGGCAAATGAGATGTTCTCGCTGCCGATTTGATCAGCAGAGGGTGTGCCATGAGACGCATGATCGCCATGTTGTGCGTGCGCAGCGCCTGACACAACTGCCACTGACAACAAGCTGCATAGTACTTTTTGTTGGAAGTTCATATCGTTCTCCTGGGTTTTAGTCAGGGGACGGAGTGATCAATATTTGATCACTTCGTCCCCATGTATTAATTTGCACATCCACCGTCACCGACAGTTCATTTAATGCCGCAGCACGGGCGCGGCCTTCCGCATTAGTGCGGTAAAGATGCGGGGTCATGGCAAGTAGTCTGGCGATCTGATCCTGACCGGTGATGTCAATTGTATACCTTAACGAGCGCTGCTCAAGCAGAGTAAAGCCCGGCGGTATATCCGGGGTTTGGCTCGCGACTTTGATGCTTGGGTAGATAACTTCTCGCAGTTCAAGCAAATGATCCGCGCCGGCGTCCACCTTGATCAAAACGCCGTCTGGAGTCAGCACACGGGAGAACTCCGGATACACCGGGAAACCGAACATGCACAGGATGACGTTCTGTGAGGATGGCAGCAGTGGCAAGTTGGCATTACTACCCACCAGCCAGAGCGCGGCCTTATCCATTTTGGCTGCTGCAAGCACCGCCCATTTGGAGATGTCTACGCCGGTCATATGCAACAACAGTCCGGATTGTTGCAGTGCACGCATGTAATAACCTTCGCCACAGCCAGCATCGAGCACCGAGACTGGCTGATCAGACTGGGCAGCGGTTTTAACGGCTTCGTTCACCGCATCCGCGATAGGTTTGTAAAATCCTGCCGCTAAAAATTGTTGGCGGGCCAGCACCATATCTTTGCTGTCGCCGGGGTCTTTGGAGCGTTTATTCTGCACGGGCAGCAGATGGATATATCCCTGGCGTGCCATGTCGTAACTATGCCCGTGCGGGCAGCGCCAACCATTGTTGAATGACGTCAGCGGCAGTCCATCCATAGGGCAGGCGAGAGCGGTGGTGGTTACCATTGAACACGTGTTTCCATATAGATATTGCGAGTCACTTGATTGCCTCCAAGGAGTACGGCCGTGGTGGACAGATGCTGACACTTCTGACAATGATAATGACAGGTAGATTTAAAATCACCGTCAATCTGATAACGGCCTTCGCCACATAGGCAACTGCCTTGATACTACTTGAAGAATGGGGAAGATAGGGGACGGAGGGATCAAAAAGTGAACAGTAGTCACGCAAGTTGTAACCCGTTTGATTTGACCGGAAAAGTGGCGCTGGTGACCGGTGGCAATGGTGGTATCGGACTTGGTTTTGCCAAGGCACTTGCGGCGGCCGGCGCTGATGTGTGCATCTGGGGTCGTAATTTACAAAAGAATGCAGAGGCCATCGCAGAGCTGCGCGCCCATGCCCCTCAGGTCAAAGCAGAAGCGCTGGTCTGTGATGTTGCCGATGAGCAACAGGTCAACACCCGTTTTCAGCAAACCCTGGCGATGTTCGGGCGGGTTGATACGTGTATTGCCAATGCCGGTGTGGCAATGGGTTTTAACCGTTTTCATGAAATGACCGCGGAAAACTGGCGTGCAGTGCTGGATGTGAATCTGGATGGTTTGTTTTACACCTTGCGCGCCGCCGCAGCCCACATGGTTGACCGTGCTGAACAGGGTGATGCTGGTGGCCGGTTAGTTGGCGTGTCGTCACTTGGCGCGTTGTGTGGTATGGCCAGAGCGGAACACTACGCTGGCAGCAAAGGTGCAGTGATTTCCATTATGCAGGGCTTGGCGGTGGAGTATGCGCGCTTTGGTATCACGGCTAACAGCATTCTGCCAGGGCATATTCATACCGACATGACCGATCGAAACTATCAGAATGAAAAATTCATATAAAAAACAATCTTATGCTGGACAAAACGAATATTTCACGTGAGAATGCGGTCACTCGCGCAAATACTGTGCATAACAAAGACTACAAATTGTGGGGCAGGCGGCATGAAAAACCTGACAGCAGCACTTGTGGCGGCAACATTATCTATTCTGAATTTCCCGATTCAGGCTCAACAATCGAGTCTGTCGGGCTCAAGTGCGTCCATGACGCAGCAACACGCGCACGCAGTGCAAGCCGGTTATACCTTTGTAAGAACTTCACGTGGAGTCAACGAACTCGTGGAAGCGGGCGAACTGGTGCGTGTTTCGGCAAATCAGTTTGTGGAAATCCACAATGTTTCTTATCCCTATGCGCGGCCGGCAGTAAAAACGCTGGTTGAACGTCTTGGCTCGCAATATTTTAATGCCTGTGGCGAAAAACTTACCGTCACCAGTCTGACGCGCCCGATTGAGCGCCAACCCGCCAATGCACACAGCGATTCAGTGCATCCCACGGGCATGGCTGTTGACCTTCGGATCCCGTCCAAACAAAGCTGCCGCAACTGGCTTGAGAAAACGCTGCTTTCGCTGGAAGACAACAATATTCTGGACGTCACACGTGAACGCAATCCCCCGCATTATCACGTGGCAGTATTCCCCGATCATTATGTGAATTACCTTGCAGGCGAGTCAGGGCAAAGCCGCGAGTATACCGTGCGCCGCGGCGATACACTGTCGGCGGTTGCATCGCGCATGGATACTACTGTGGCTCAACTGCGTGCTGCCAATGGTCTGCGCAGTGATCTGATCAATATTGGACAAAAGCTTGTTGTGCCAGGATCCGGTGGTATTGCATCAGCCGCCGGTGCGCGGGTGATCGCAACAAGTTCTACAAGCGCCCCAAGCGCCCCAAGTGCCCCACAACGCACCGTTGTGACGGAACTTGAACACAAAGTTCGACCGGGTGAAACATTGTGGCGTATCGCTCGCAGTTATCGCACCAGCGTGGATGCGCTGCGTGTTCAAAATGGACTGGCTAATGATTTGTTACGTGTTGGCCAAGTGCTGCGCGTGGCGATGGATGAGTCTTAAGCCCTGACGTCCAGCAGACTTCCTATCATGTTGTCTGCTGTATCAAACACTTTTGCCGATGCGTTAAACAACTGAAGATTGATTTTCAGGTTAACAATCGGCTCTGCGGTATTCACATTTCCTGATAATGCGGCATTGATGTCCGCGCCGCTATCGCGTGCCGTTGTGCCAGCTGATGCTATCTGCTGCGCAGACTGCGCCATGCCCTGCCAGGCAAATTGCATGCTATTGATACTGACAGCGGAACTGCTCACGGGTTTGTGATTTCCTTCATGGGGATGACTAAAACGCCAGCCTAGCGCTACTAGGTTGCTAGGTCAAGCGTAGGCCATTGCCGGATAAAGCCGCCCTTGAGTCAGCATTGCACAATGCTGTGCAAAAACTGATTGTGGTGGCCGAAGACTATCCCGATCTCAAGGCTGATCTCAATTTCAGACAGTTGCAAAGCGAGTTAACAGACATTGAGAATCATATTCAGTATGCCCGCCGGTTCTATAACGGCGCTGTGCGCATACTGAATACGCGTATTCAAAGTTTTCCGCACTTGCTGTTGGCAAAGCCCCTTGACTTCAAACCCGCCGAGTTTTTTGAAGTCTCTGATGCCGCTGCCCGAGCGGCTCCCATACTGGATTTACACTGATATGACCCCCGCCACATTGACACAACTTCAAGGTGTTTTGAAAAGCATCGCCGCGCTGGTTCTGCTGTGTGTCAGTGTGAGCGCCAGCGCGCAAGAACGCATTCTGTCCTTTCATAGTGATATCGAGATCGCAACCGACGCCAGTATGACGGTAGCGAAAACCATTCGTTTCAGAGCCGAAGGTGTCTTGATCCGGCGCGGGCTTTATCGGGAATTCCCCACCCAATATCGCTATCCACCGCGCGGGGTGATTTTTCCACACTACGAACCGCCCACCGGGTTTTCGCCGGCGGCAGCGCGGTACATCATGCAAATGCATTACGACAATAAAACACTGACTGCAGCGATTGTGAGTCTGGCTGTCAAAGGTGGATTATTGATCACGCAACAGGGCGATACCTACACATTACTCAAACGTGAATCTGATCAGGCTCTGTCACTTGGAGAGGCAGCACTTGATGCGCAGTTGTTTCCAAAGTCTGACTCATTGGTGTTGGAAAACGAAAATCATACGCTGCTCTCAAAAGCCAGAAGCGCCCATGCGCGTGCGTTGAGCAAAGAATTCAAGGGGCCGTATTTTGTTCGCAATGCCTGGTACTTGGGTCCTTCTATCCTTGCTGCCTTTACCAAAACGATTGGCAGCAGTTTTGATAGCGCGATTTCCTCTGCAGCAACCGCGCCGGGCAGCAGGTCTAGTGCGGGCGGTGGTGGGTTTTCCGGCGGTGGTGGCGGAGGGGGTCGCGGAGGGGGGGCGGGGGTGGACGCTAGTGTGTCACGGTCCGGGCTCATCAAAAGTGTCTTTGATTTTTAATATTGAATAATTTCAGAATCAACAAGCATTTTTTTATAAAGCGTCAGGTGAAACCTGGTCATTGTGGTTAAATACAGTCCTCTGTGTTGTTTAGAGAACTCCGTTATGCGATTTAATGATATGCCTGTCCGTCGTGTCACATCGGTAGCCTTGCTGCTGTTAAGTTTGCTGCTCACGCCACATATCACATTTGCTGATGGTGATTTTGGATTGCTGGATCATCGCGGGAACTTCCATCAGCTCAGCCGCTATCGTGATCACGCTGCGGTCATTGTGCTGCCGTTTTCTTACAAGGATGAAGCATCCTTGCGACTGGCCGAACAGGTTTCAGCATTGGCGCCGCAATTGGCAGAACAAACCGTTTTAGTCTGGCTGCTGAATGCCAGCGATGAGCCGGCGCTCATTCGATCGCGCACTGCCTCGCCGGGTAATTTTCCAGTCTTGATCGATAGCTCACAAACCGTTGCCAAAACCCTTGATGTCAAGCACTTAGGCGAATTTTTGATACTGGATCCGATTTCCATGGGCGTGTTGTACCGCGGTTTTGATGATATCAGTCTGCTGGAAGGCGTGTTGACAGAGGCGCTGGCTGCCAAATCAATTGGTCGCCCCAGCCGCCTGGAGCAATCCACGGACGCGCTGGACGGCACAACACTGACTTATCGGTTTATCGAACAATTGGCCGGTCGCAAAATCTCTTATCAGACTGAGATCGCGCCGCTGCTCAAGGCGCGCTGTGCTTATTGCCACGTCGAAAATGGCCTGGCGCCCTGGGCGATGAACCGTTACATCATGGTGCTGGGCTGGAGTCCGATGATGCGCGAGGTCGTGATTACACGACGCATGCCACCCGGGCAAATCGATAATTCTGTGGGTAATTGGCAGAACACCCATGAACTCAGCGATGAGGAAATGGCCTTGCTGGTGGAATGGATCGATCAACGTGGGCCCAGAGAGGCTGGCGAGTCCGATCCCTTGGCAGAACCTTTGCCAGTTGCTACAGAGTGGCCGCGCGGGCAGCCTGACTTGATCATTGATGTGCCGGAACAATTTATCCCGGCGACCGGTAACATTGACTTCCTGGTGAAACGTGTGGCGCTGGATCTGCCAGATGATCGCTGGGTAAGCGCCATCGCCTACCAAGTGGGCGACAAAAGTGTCCTGCACAGCCTGCTGGTGTACGCCGTGGATAAGTCCATGCAAAGCACTGACCCGGACGACATGATTGCTGGCGAGCACGCTGAATTCATCAGTGTTTACGTGCCGGGCGAAAGTGATGACGCGTTTGGTGAGCAGGCCGAATATCTGCTGACCAAAAACAAAGATCTGGTGTTCAAACTGCGCTATCTGACATCAGGGCGGGAAACGCTGGATCGTACCCGTATCGGGCTCTATTTCAGTAACGGTACACCTGAGCGCCGCATCAGAACACTGGCCCTTGAAAAACCTGAGTTTACGATTCCAGCGAATACCGCCATGCACCGGGAAGTTATGGAGTCTGAGCCACTGGCCAGTGATATGCTGCTGGAAAGTTACTCGCCGCATGCACATAGCCGGGGTCGCAGCATGGCGGTCAGTGTCAGGTACCCGGATGGGCGTGAAGAAGCATTAATTAACATTCCCAACTATAACTACAACTGGCAGCTTGCCTACCGCACGGCCGAGCAGAAACTGATCCCCGCGGGCTCCGTTTTTAAAGTGGAAACGGTGTACGATAACTCTGCATCCAATCCGTTTAACCCTGCTCCTGAGCAAACGTTGGGGCAGGGTTATCGGGCTGATTCTGAGATGTTCAGCCATTTTATCCGTATGGTTGAGTGATTGGTTTTAAACCTTTTTCACAAATTCGGATTTCAGCATCATTGGGCCAATGCCTTCAATGCGACAGTCAATGTCATGGTCGCCATCGACTAGGCGCAGAATTTTTACCTTGGTGCCGACTTTCAGCACAGACGAGGCGCCTTTTATTTTTAAATCCTTGATAACGGTCACAAAGTCACCGTCTGCCAACAGATTGCCGTTGGAATCACGCACTTGCATGGCGGTTTCTGGCTCATCACCCGCAGGGGAATTGGGCGACCATTGGTGTGCACACTCCGGGCAAATCAGAAATTCCTGATCCTCGTAGGTGTATGGCGAGTTACACGCCGGGCAGGGGGGCAATTGCGACATAATCAAATCTCCGGTGTGTCATGACGGGGATGATAATACGGACTATACTCACCCGGTCAAGGCTTGTTAGAGGGTTGGTACATGTCACATCGAGCCCATTTGTTTTCTTTGCGTATTGGGCATGCCTTTCGAGAGAGTTGTTTTGCTGAACCTTACACGGGTCTTCGCTTCCGGAAAGACCTGCTTGCCGGACTGACGGTAGGCATTATTGCTATCCCCCTAGCGATGGCGCTGGCAATTGCCAGCGGAGTACCGCCGCAATATGGTCTGTATACTGCAGCGATAGCCGGTTTTGTGATTGCGCTGACCGGCGGCTCGCGTTTCAGTATCTCCGGTCCAACCGCAGCCTTTGTTGTTATTCTTTATCCCATCACACAAAAATATGGACTCAGTGGTCTGCTGCTTGCCAGCGTCATGGCGGGCATGATGCTGGTTGTGATGGCGCTGTTTCGATTAGGGCGTCTGATTGAGTACATACCCGAACCGGTCACGCTGGGGTTTACTGGTGGTATTGGCGTGGTTATTGCCACGCTGCAAATTGAAGACTTTTTTGGACTGCCCATTGAGTTCATGCCTGAACATTATATTGAGAAGGTGATTTTGCTCGCGCAATCCTTTGGGCATCTGCATTGGCCAAGTGTGTTAGTCGCCGTCATCACCCTGATAACGATGTTGTTATGGCCCCGCCTTAAAACGCCTGTTCCCGCCCATCTGCCTGCCGTGATTATTGGCAGTCTGGTGGCCTTGCTGCTGAATAATGCAGGCATGGGCGTCGACACGATTTACTCGCGCTTCAGTTATGTCGCCGCCGACGGCAGCGTTGCACAAGGTATTCCACCCATATTGCCGGGTTTCCAATGGCCATGGCTGCAAGCTGGAGCGGATGGCTCGCCACTTGTCATCAGTTGGAGTCTGATGCGCGATTTAATACCCGCCGCATTTGCAATTGCTATGTTGGGCGCAATTGAATCGTTGCTGTGTGCCGTGGTGCTGGATGGCATGACGGGTAAACGTCACAGCGCAAATAGTGAGTTACTGGGGCAGGGCATTGGTAATATTGTGACGCCTTTTTTTGGGGGTATCACGGCCACCGCAGCCATCGCCCGTTCTGCTGCCAACTATAAAGCGGGTGCGGAATCGCCTGTTGCCGCGGTAATTCACGCGCTGGTGGTGCTGCTGGGGTTGGTCAGTTTTGCTCGTCTGCTGGGATATTTGCCCATGCCTGCCATGGCTGCATTGTTGATGGTTGTGGCATGGAATATGAGTGAGGCGCCCAAGAGTCTGCATCTGCTTAAAACCACTCAGCGCAGTGATATTTTGATTTTTTTGACCTGTTTCTCCTTGACGGTTCTGTTTGACATGGTGATCGCGATTACCGCTGGCATTGTGCTGGCTGCCATCCTGTTCATGAAAGAAATTGCCGACACGACCCGCGTGGTAGAAATTACACAAAACAAACAATATTTGCCAAAGGATGTGCCGGCCAATTACCGGGTGTTTAAAGTAACGGGGCCATTATTTTTTGCTGCCGCTGACAAAATATTTGGGGAGCTTACGCGCTACTGCGAACGTGATAAAGGCGTCATTCTGTATCTCGATAACGTCACTATGCTGGACGCCGGTGGTCTGTCGGCACTTACCAGACTGATCAGTCACTGCGAGCGCAACGGTGCGCAACTCATTCTGACTGACGTGCAGTTTCAGCCATTAAAAACCATGAAAAAGGCGGGCATCGAACCAATCGCTGGTGTCTTTCGTTTATACCCAAGATTAGTGGATGCGCAGCATGCGCTCAATGATAGTCGAGCTACCGGGTGTTGAGTTTTAACGCCCGCTGCATGTGCTTTATTTTAAAGGGCTGCAGCCGATAATAGTTCTATGCAGGCAATAGATGGATTATTGTGAAGTCATGGCACACGTCAGGTAGCGCCTGTATTGGAGAGTCTTGTGGAAAGAGTCAACTTGCTGATCAATCGATTTATGTTTGTCGCCATGGCGCTGTGTCCATGGCCGATACTGGCGCAGAGCGAAGACGCGATGCTGCCGTCCATTGATCTGGCTGTTGTAGGCCCGATGGTAGGTACCAGTTTTTCGGTGGGGGTTCAGCTGAAAACGGGTGTGAGTGTGGCCATTGACACGCTTACCGACGGACGGCTGCTAGGTCGTCCGGTCCGTGTCAGTATTCTGGATGACGGATGCACCAAAGCCATTGCGGAGAAAGTTGCACTAGATCTGGTGCAATCCCCTCCAGCCGTTGTCATTGGCCACTCCTGTTCTGCGGCAACCATCTCTGCCGCACCGGTTTATGCGGGACACAAGGTGTTGCAGATTTCGCCCGCCTCGACCAGTCCGCTGGTTACCGAGATGGGCATCCACACGATTTTCCGCATGATTGGCCGGGATGATGTGCAAGGCGATATGGCCGCAGAGCGTATCGCCCGATTGCATCAAGACCAAAAGATCGGTGTGCTGCACTTTCCCAGTGATTATTCCATTGGCCTGACGGAGATGGCTATCAGTGGGCTTAGGTCGCGTGGTATCGAACCCGCCAAAGTGATTTTAAGTTCTACGTCTGCGACATCGTATTTAGCAGAAATTCAAGAGTTGATGACAGCGGGCATAGAGGTGCTCTATATCGTAGGTGGCGGCCTAGACACGGGGGTATTTATGCGACAGACCCGCTTGTTGAATGCTCCGTTTAAAGTGATCAGTGGAGATACACTGGTTTCGTCAATCTTTTATGAGGCTGCTGGCGTTGCGGCGGAAGATATCCCGTTTACCTTTCCAACCGAGGCTTCACAGCTCAGCTCCGCTCAGGATGCCATTTCCTCGTTAAAAGCGGCCGGTCATGAGCCCAACGGCTATATTCTATTATCTTATGCCGCCACACAGGTCTGGATAGAAGGCGTTACCCGTGCGCAGTCACTGGAGGCAGATCTGGTTGCCGATGCCATCCGCTCAGCCCCTATAAACACCATTATTGGTGCAGTTTCCTTTGATGCAAAAGGCGATATCCAGACCAGTTACCCACCGTTCTCTTGGTATGTCTGGAGGTCAGGCGAACGTGTCCCCATCGACTAATCAGTCTATTCGTCGGTCCTTTACCGAACTGGGTATCAGGGCCAGCTTTTTACTGGGTTTTGGTGTGATGGGTGTGTTGATGGTGCTGGTGTCGTCGGCGGCCTTTTTTATCACAGCCAGCACCGGACGCGCGACCAGTGAGTTGCTCGATCAGCGCCTGCCTGATACCTTGGGTGTGTTGCGCGCCGCACAAGCCTTTGATGCGCTGGCAGGCACTGGCGGGCCATTGTTGTCGGTGATGACAGAAACTGCGCGCACTACCGCATTTGAGCGGGTAGACCATGCGCAGCAGCTTTTTGATCAGACATTGCTGGATCTGCAGCCAATCAGTGATGAGACCGTCGCGCACGATGTAGAACGTATCATAGGCCTTGGTGCAGAGTTGACCGACAATCTGAGTCAGTTGCGTCTGCTTGCGAATCAGCGTGTGGCCTTGGTGCGTGCCAAAGAATCTGCCAGCGACAGGCTGATTTCCAACCTTCAACTATTTCAGCAATTGCTGACCTATCGCATGCGCATTCTAGAAAGTGATACGGATGTGATTGCCTTGATGATGTCTTTGCCATCACCGCCATTGGAACGTGTGGGCGACATGGCCCGTGAAACCGCTCCGATGATGCCGTTAGCGCGCTTTTACGCCGAGATCGAATCCATCGGCAGCCGACAATTGGCCGGCGCACAGGATGCATCACTCACTGCCCTGAGTCTGTCACGCCAAATCATCAGCACTGCCTTGATTAATGCCAAAACGACACTTGAAAAATTGCCCACAGAGTTATCAATCGCTTTGCAATTACCCTTCGCTCAACTCCAGAATATGGCGCATGCATCGGACGGGCTGCTAGGTTTGCGTGAGCAAGAGTTGATCTTGTTGATGCAGAGTGAAACCTTGGAACTTGCCAATCAGCAGATCACTGCACGGGTCAATGATGCAACTAGTGTGTTGGTTGGTCGGGAACTCAATGAAATAGCCCAAGCTGGCGAGGCGGCAGCGTTGCTGCAATTACGTTATCAATGGGCGCTTGCGTTGCTGACAGTGTTTGCTGTGTTTGGGATTGTGGTGTTTATGTACCGACATGTTCTGCAATACCTGATTGCACGCATGACTTTGTTAAGCAGCAATATGCAGCAAATTGCCGCAGGTAATTTTGATATCACATTGGCAGCTGAGGGCGATGATGAGCTGGGCCGGCTGGGCGCGGCGGTCAGGCAGTTCAGAACCATCGCGCTGGACGCTGGCAGGCGTGAAGCAGAACTGCAATCCAGTCACAAAATGGCTAAAGAGGCGCTGGCAGCCCTCGAACAAAAGGCGCAGGAGCTTGAGGCGTTGAATATCAAACTGGCTGAGCTGTCGACGTCTGATTTTTTGACCGGACTGGCAAATCGCCGGCGCTTTGACGATGTGTTGAGCACCGAGTGGGCACGGGCAACGCGCACTGGCAGCGCGTTAGCGATCATCATGTTAGATGTTGATCACTTCAAACTGTTTAATGATCGCTACGGGCATCAGGCGGGTGACAACTGCCTGCGCAAGTTGGCAGAGGTGCTCAAACAACATGTTGGCCGCGCGTCGGATCTCGCAGCGCGCTACGGCGGGGAAGAGTTTTGTGTTATTTGCACTGACTCTGATTTGAGTGGCGTACTGGTGCTTGCTGAAAAAATAAGGGCCAGCTTTCAAGCGACAGGCATACCACACGAGGATTCCACTGACGGCGTTGTCACTGTCAGCATCGGGGTTGCATCCTTGGTGCCGTCAATTCGTGGCGACAGTGATGAATTGTTGCGCGCAGCAGATCATGCCCTCTACCGTGCCAAAGCGTTAGGCAGAAATCGCGTTGAGCAAGCCTGACAGTCGATTGGGCAAAAACACTGGAACAGCAGGCGGTGGGCAGCACAGGCTATGCTGCCCACCGCTAGCTCAAGCGCGTTTATTCAGCCAGTCCACGACGACGCAGCATGTGCACCATATCGGGTGAACGGCCTGCAAAGTCCTGGTAAATCTGCATGGCATCCACGCTACCACCACGCGATAACACGGTATCGCGGAAATGTTGACCGGCCTCACGGCGCATCCCACCGTTTTCTTTAAACCACTCAACGCCATCGGCATCCAGCACCTCACTCCAGATGTACGAGTAATAGCCTGCTGAGTAACCACCCATGATGTGTGAGAAGTATGACAAGCGGTAACGTGGAGGTACAGGTGCGTAGTTAAG
>DITX01000164.1:0-1993 GCA_002422225.1 Gammaproteobacteria bacterium UBA6173 | reverse complement strand
TAGCCCTGATTAAATTGCTCTGCCGCTAACACCTTGTCGAGCAATGCTTGCGGGATTTGTTCGCCCGTCTGGTAGTGCCTGGCGTAGTTTTCCAGTACTTCGGGCCATGACGCCCACATTTCGTAAACCTGCGAGGGGAACTCAACAAAGTCACGCGCAACTGACGTGCCCGCGAACAAGGGGTATTGCACGTCAGTCAGCATACCGTGTACCACATGGCCAAATTCATGAAACATGGTGGTGACTTCATCAAAACTGATCAGTGCAGGCTCGCCTTCTATCGGTTTGCTGATGTTCTGGTGCATACCAATGACCGGCGCGCCACCCAATAATGCGCTGGGCAGGGCATAACTGCTCATCCATGCGCCACCACGCTTACTGGGACGCGCAAAAAAATCGGTGACCAGCAGACCCAGTGCCGTACCGTCTGCATCGCTGGCTTCCCAGATTTGCACGTCCGGGTGATACACCGGCAGATCAGGGCGCGCGCTAAAGGTGATGCCAAAAATCTGATTCGCGGCGTAAAACACGCCGTTGGTCAGCACGTTATTGAGCTCAAAATAGGGGCGCACTTCAGCTTCATCAAAGGCGTAACGGTCTCGACGCACTTTTTCAGCATAAAAAGACCAATCCCATGCCGCCAACTCAAACGGTTCGGCTTCTGTTGCGTTGATCAGGTGTTGAATATCGTCGGCTTCGCGTTGTGCGTTGACCACGGCAACCGGCGCAATATCGGCCAGCATTTTATTAACCGCTTCTTTGCTGCCCGCAGTTGTCAGTTCCAGACCAAAATCAGCATGTGTGTCGTAGCCCAGCAATTGCGCACGCTCAGCACGCAGCCGTGCAGTGTCAGCCACAATGGCGCGCGTATCATATTGATTGCCACGTGTGCCACGAGCGATAGAGATATTATGAATGCGCTCTCTTAAGCCACGATTTTCGAGTGAGCTCAGAATCGGTTGTCCGCTGGTGTTAAGCAGCGCTAACAGATACTTGCCTTCATGGCCCGCCGCGCTTGCGCGGTCAGCGGCCGCTTGAATCTGTGCCGGAGTCAGGCCTGCCAATTCTTCAGCACTCTCGACCAGTACGGCTGAGTCATTGACCTCAGCCAGCACATGTTGATTAAACAGCGTGCCAAGGCGGGCGAGTTCACTGTTGATTTCACGCAGACGATCTTTTTCAACGGGCGCAAGCAGGGCGCCCGAGCGCACAAAATTGGTATGGTACCGTTCTAACAAACGCTGTGACTCTGCATCAAGGCCCAGTTCGTTGCGTTGCTGATACACGTGATTGATTCGTTCAAACAGATCCGGATTCAGGCTGATGGCATCACTGTGCGCGGCCAGGCGAGGGGAGAATTCGCGTTGAATTGCCTGCAGCGTTGAGTTGGTATGAGTGCCGGTGATATTGCCAAATACTCGCTGGACCCGTCGGAGATCTTCGCCGGTGCGCTCAAGCGCAATGATAGTGTTTTCAAAGTTAGCTGTTTCGGAATTGCTGATGATTGCGTTGATTTCAGCCATCTCCAGTGCCATGCCGCGCTCCAATGCAGGTGCAAAGTGTTCGTCACGTATCTGGTCAAACGCTGGTAGTCCGTAAGGCAGCGTGCTTGCGGCAAATAAGGGATTATTCATGGTGTCCTGATTACTTGTGCTGGTAGCTTGTGTGTCTGCCGGTGCTGATTGTTCTGCGCTGTTGGCAGTCTCGCTTGGGCTGGTAGGTTCTTGTGAACAGGCGCCGAGCATGGCAGACAGCCCCAGTGCGGGAAGCAGAATTTTATACTTCAAGATGATCTCCTTGGCATGGATAAATGCCAGTTGGCAATGGCCCGTGCGGGATGTACACAGGCCTTTTTGCATACGTTGGGACTTTTAGTCCAGACTAAGAATAGTATCTAAAAATGCGGCCAGCATGATGCCATCAGTCTGCATCTTGCATCAAGCTCTTGATAACTGGGGATATCAGTAGCATGACCAAGGCAATCGCCATGGCG
>DITX01000105.1 GCA_002422225.1 Gammaproteobacteria bacterium UBA6173 | reverse complement strand
ACCGGTTTTGTGACGGTACCGACTGTGGGCGTGTTCAAACCCAACTTCTTTGTGCTGACTCCAACACCGGAAGAGCGTGTGTTCCACGCGGCCAACAAGGATGCGTTTGGTAACGCGGTTCAATACCTCGATGTCAACGGCGACGGTAAGTTGGACGTGAAGCTCATCACAGCTAATGGCACTCAGTTGCTATTCGGCATTAACTGATAGAAAGGCCGTTGCGCGGGCAACAAGGACGTTACCCGCAAAGCGGTTTGACCGTATTAGAAAGTCGATTCTCAATGTTATTACATAAAAAACAAGTTTTGCAGCAAGGATGGTTGAATCATGCTCTTCACACTTTTGAGTGCGTTTTTGTTGACTGCGGTAGCGTTAGTCGCCCTTCGCCCTTTTGCAGCAAAGGTGGGTCTGCTGGATATTCCCGGTGGCCGAAAAACACACGCAAAACCCACACCCATGATTGGCGGGTTGGGAATCTATTTGGGCACACTTGCCATCTGTATGCTGTCTCCCGTCATCATGAATGACTACAAAATCCTGTTGGTGCTGTCTGGATTTGTGTTGTTTGTAGGTGTTCTTGACGATCTTTACGATATTCGTGTTTCTTTGCGTATGGCCATGCATGCAAGCGCTGCATGCGTGATGGCATTTTCCGCCAAAGTACAACTGACCTCACTGGGCGACATCGCTTTCTCTGGCCCGGTGGAACTGGGTTTGTTAGCGATCCCGGTCACTATGTTTGCCACCGTTGGCGTGATTAACGCCGTTAACATGAGCGACGGACTGGATGGTTTGTCGGGTGGTTTATCCGTGATATCTCTGGTGCTGCTCTCGGCAGCGGCGCTGGGCGCTGGTCAGAGCGCGTTGCTGAGTTTCAGCCAGATTCTGATTGTATCCCTGTTAGCCTTCCTCGCGTTCAACTTCCGCCTGTTGTGGAAAAAGAGTGCGCTGGTCTATTTAGGAGACGCCGGCAGTACGCTGTTGGGTTTTATCATCGCTTGGCTGTTGATTGCCAGCACACAAGGCAACAAAGCGTTTATTGCCCCTGTGTATGCACTTTGGTTCCTGGCTGTGCCCTTGATGGACACGGTCAGTTTGATGATTCGTCGCCCTCTGCGCGGCAGCTCACCCTTCAAACCGGGTCGCGATCACTTGCATCACCGTCTGTTGAACATGGGTTTTGATACTCGCCAGACCGTGCTGATCATCCACAGTGCAGCCTTGGCCTTGGGCGGTATCGGCTTGGCGGGTCACTTTGCTGGCGTACCAGAGGGCTTGATGTTCCTGCTGTTTATTGTTCTGTTTGCCATCTACCTGGTGGCGTCACGCCAGCCCTTGCCAGAAGAAGACACCCGCGGACTTATCCGCTGAGTGTCGGCAAGGGTTAAGTAATAGCTTTGTCCGGAATCACCACTTTAATGGTTTTCCCCTGCTCACGGGCAAGGCTGTAAAACGCATCTCTCAGTGTTTCACGTGCCTTGCGCTCGCCATGAATAATCCGGATATTACTGGGCCATCGCCGCATACGCCGTACGAAATTCAGTAAGTCTTTCTGATCAGCATGCGCACTATAACCGCCAATGCTGCGAATCATGGCATTGACGTCAATCGTTTGGCCGTCCATGTGGATGCGTGCCGCTACTTTGCCTGCCGCAATCTGCTGTAAGGTATGCCCGTGCGTGCCGCGCGCCTGATATCCCACAAACAACACACAATGCGCGGGATCGGCCAACATGGCTTTCAGGTAATTCACGATGCGGCCACCCGCGGCCATACCACTGGCGGCTAACACAATGGCAGGCTGTTGAGTACGTGCCAGAAATGCCACCGTCTTTTGATGGTCTTCATGACTATTGATGGTGATCAGATTCTCAAAACTCAGTGGATGCCGCCCTGCCCGCAAGCGCTGCTGGGCCTCAGCATCCCAGAACGGCTTTAACTCACGATACACTTCATTAAATTTGGATGCCAATGGCGAGTCCACAATAACTTGCAGTCGTGTCCAGTCCAGTGCAGTGTTATCAGCTGAGAGCACCGCAGTTTTTCCGGCCTGCTCCTCTCGCTTGATGGAGGCATGCTGCGCTGGTTTTACTTGTGCCTCATGAATCAGCCCTTCCAACTCATATAAAATTTCCTGCGTTCGCCCAATACTGAAGGCTGGAATCATCACAGTGCCCTGATTCTGCAGCGCATGCTCGATCACACTGCGCAGACGTTCCCGCCGCTGCTTACGATTTTCATGCAGTCGATTGCCGTACGTGCTTTCTATCACCAGCGTGTCGCAGCCATAGGGAGGTTTGGGTGCTGGCAACAAGGGTGCATAAGGCGCGCCCAAATCACCGGAAAACACGGTACGGTGGTGGCGATTTTCTGTTTTGTACCACGTATCAACTTCAACATACGCAGACCCCAGAATGTGCCCTGCCCGCTGCAACCGCACTCGCAAACATAAGGTGCTGTTGTCGATGACGGTATGCCATTGTTTATAGGGAATCGGGCATACCATTTGGTCCACCGCCGACAAAAATCGATTGATCAAGGATTCATCTTTGGTAAAACCTACCTTGAGCGCATCTTCAATGACTAATGGCAACAAACGGGCCGACGGTTCGCTGCATATAATGGGCCCCCGGAAACCTGCAGCAAATAAATAGGGAATACGCCCGACATGGTCAATATGCACATGTGTGACCACCAAGGCTTGAATGGCCGACAGATCAAACTCAATGCGATGCTGGCTGTGATGGTCAGGCGCAGTGACGTCCTGGCCTTGAAATAACCCACAATCGATTAATAGATGCGCCTCGGCTGAGGCGAGATAGCGATGGCAGCTGCCGGTAACACCACCGGCGGCGCCATGGTGCAAAAATGTGGGGTAATCCATATGCGCTGGTCTCCGAAGGCGTCGGAGGAGTATTGCTCCGACCCCAAGTGTCATAGACCAAATTCAGCAAACTTTCCTGTTTTTTTTGGGGTCGGAGGCATGCCTCCGACCCCAATGCCCC
>DITX01000123.1:2526-4240 GCA_002422225.1 Gammaproteobacteria bacterium UBA6173 | reverse complement strand
GCAGCAACATCTGCCGGATATGGCCAATGGCTTTAGTTGGATTCAGACCTTTTGGACAAACTGCAACACAATTCATGATGCCCCGGCAGCGGAATACGCTAAACGGATCTTCGAGACCCGCAAGTCGCTCTTCTTGTGCGGTATCACGGCTATCGGCCAGAAAGCGGTAGGCCTGAAGCAATCCTGCAGGGCCGATGAATTTATCTGGGTTCCACCAAAAAGACGGGCAGTTTGTGCTGCAACAGGCACACAAAATACACTCGTAAAGCCCATCCAGCTTTGCCCGATCTTCAGGCGACTGCAACCTTTCGATTGCCGGTGTTGGTGTATTATTGATCAGGAATGGTTTCACCTTTTCAAACTGTTTGTAGAAGATACTCATATCTACAACCAGATCGCGGATTACGGGCAACCCCGGCAAAGGCCGCAGCACCAGTTTGCCGTTTTTGGCAACTGAGGAAACCGGTGTGATACACGCCAGCCCGTTGGTACCATTTATATTCATACCATCAGAGCCGCACACACCTTCGCGACACGAGCGACGATAGGCAACCGATGGATCTTGTCTTTTAATCAATTCGAGCACATCCAGCACCATCAAATCTCGCCCTTCCGGGAGATCGATCTGGTAGTCACGCATGGATGGCTTGGCATCTGTTTCCGGGTTATAGCGATAAACACTCACTAACACGTTGATTCACCTTTGCTCAAAATCACTATTACCTGACATCAGGCAACAGAAGAATTAATAGGTCCTGACCTTGGGTTCAAACTTCTCTACCGTTTTGGGAGAGAAATTCACGGCTCGCTTGGTGACATTTCTGCCCTTCGGGTGATACAAGGAATGGCACAGCCAATTCTCGTCATCACGCTCCTGGAAGTCTTCACGCGCGTGTGCACCACGGCTTTCTGTTCTTACCTCTGCAGCCAATGCAGTTGCCTCTGCCACTTCAAACAGATTTTCGAGTTCCAGAGCTTCAATACGAGCCGTGTTAAAGGCATTGCTCTTATCTGTCAGGTGAACATTGGCAATGCGCGGGCGCAGCGCTTCGAGCTTTTTGATACCGTCACGCATGAAGTCGCCGGTTCGGAAAACACCAAAATGATTTTGCATAATGGTCTGAAGTTCAGCGCGCAGATCAGCAACTTTTTCTCCACCCGTTGTGTTGTTTAAGCGGTTCAAACGCATTTGAGCCTGTTCGATATCAGACTCTGATGCCTTGCGATGCTCGATGCCCTGCGTCAGCATGCTTTCGATGTGTTTACCCGCCGCACGGCCGAACACCACCAGATCCAGAAGCGAGTTGCCACCCAGTCGGTTGGCGCCATGCACAGAGACACAAGCAACCTCACCCACGGCAAACAAACCGTGGATGAGTTCGTCTTCGCCTTTGGCATTCTGGCAAATGGCCTGACCGTTTACGTTGGTCGGGATACCGCCCATCATGTAATGACACGTCGGGATGACCGGGATCGGCTCTTTAACAGGGTCCACGTGAGCAAACGTACGCGACAACTCAAGAATGCCCGGCAATTTCTCGTTTAATACTTTTTCACCAAGGTGATCAAGTTTCAGCAAAACGTGGTCTCCATTCGGGCCACATCCTTTTCCGGCAATAATTTCCTGAATCATGGAGCGGGCAACAACGTCACGACCTGCGAGATCTTTGGCGTTTGGAGCGTAACGCTCCATAAAACGCTCGCCATCTTTATT
>DITX01000123.1:0-2514 GCA_002422225.1 Gammaproteobacteria bacterium UBA6173 | reverse complement strand
CGCAGCGCCATGCCTACGCCATCGCCGGTATTGATCAGCGCATTGGTGGTAGATGCATAAATACGACCGGCACCGCCTGTTGCCAGAACGGTCGCTTTGGCACGAACGTAAACGGTCTCGCCCGTTTCAATACAGATAGCAATAACACCAACCACCACGCCATCCTGATTGCGCACCAGATCGGTCGCATACCATTCATTAAAGAACACTGTCTCGTTTTTTAAGTTGCCCTGATACAAGGCGTGCAATAACGCGTGCCCCGTTCGGTCTGCTGCTGCACAGGTACGGGCAGCTTGGCCACCTTTACCAAAATCCTTGGACTGACCACCAAATGGACGCTGATAGATACGTCCGTTCGCGGTACGAGAGAACGGCAGGCCCATGTGTTCAAGCTCAAACACGGTTTGCGGGCCTTCGCTGCACATGTACTCGATCGCTTCCTGGTCCCCGATGTAATCAGAGCCTTTGACCGTGTCATACATATGCCAGCGCCAATCGTCATTCGGATCATCACTTGCGATAGCACAAGTAATACCACCTTGAGCAGATACCGTGTGAGAGCGGGTCGGGAAAACTTTACTGATGACTGCGGTCTTGTATCCAGACTGAGACAACTGCAACGATGCACGCATACCGGCACCGCCACCACCTACAATCAATGCATCAAACGAAATTGTACGCATACCGCTCATTTATAGACCCCACAGAATCTGAACACCCCAAACGAGGTAGACGAATATCAGCAATACACAAACCGCCTGGAACAGAAATCTGATGACAGACCCTTTAGGCCCGAGCAATGCCACGGTCAAGTAGTCGGTTGCCACAGTCCACATACCAATCCAGGCGTGTGCACACAGCGCTAACAATGCGGCCAGGCTGGCAATACGCATCCATGTAGCGCTAAAAAGGGACTTCCATTCTGCAAAACCCAATTCAGGTGTTAACAACATGTACGAGAGCAAACCTACAAAATACACGCCCAATATGACCGCACTAACCCTCTGCACGACCCAGTCAGACAGACCGCTTCGGCCAAAACTGGTGACATTCTTTACCATAACCACGCTCCCGCCAGCAGCATTGCAATCACGGAAACCACAACTACAAGCTTCGCACCTGTATTGGCTCCCTCTAACGTTTCACCAATCCCGAGATCCATCACCAGATGTTTGACTCCAGCGATCAGGTGATACAGAAGGCCGGCAAGGATAGCCCAGACGATAAATTTGACCAGCGGCATCGCCAGCCAAGCCTGAACATCCAGGAACCCCGCCTCTGATTTCAAGGACGAGGACAACAACCACAGCAACACAAATACGCCGCCAAAAATAATGACGCCCGAAATGCGGTGCAAAATTGATGTGATTGCAGGTAGGGGAAGACGCAGGGTTTTAAAATCGAGATTTATAGGTCTGTTGTCTTTCACAGTTCGCCAATTTATATGGAGCCCGCTAACGGGCGCAGTTAGTGTTACGATCGGTGCCGAAACAGAGTTAGCATGGCACCGCTCACCACCGAAGTGCCTGAACCATCCGTGCTATTTCTACGTAGAAATCACCACGTTGGTTCAGGCGCTTCGTCAACGAATCAGGCGCCGCGAGGCGCCTTGCGTGTGGGCGCAGAGTATATTCCCATAGTAAGTGGAATACAATAAATCAGACGGTTTACACCATGAGTTTGCGGTCTCAAGTGACAATGTAATGTCAACTGCAATATTTTATGTTTTCCTGAGCGTGAACAAACTCAGGATTGTGGTACAGTACCAGCTTTAATGCTGGCACCTACCTCTCGTAAGCAAAAACACCACAAAACTCAAAGGTTCGGTTACCGAATTTCGAAAGCCAGCAGCAGGAAGATTATCAGTCAGGAGTAGAATATGAGTGACAAAAAAGCCCGCATCAGCTTGGCCGGTAGCCAGGAAGTGATTGATCTTCCAGTATTGGAAGGCAGTATTGGTCCAGACGTTATCGACGTCCGTAGTTTGGTTTCCCATGGTGTATTCACCTACGACCCGGGATTCATGTCGACAGCATCCACAGAATCCTCGATCACTTACATAGATGGTGATGCAGGCGTATTGCTGCACAGAGGCTACCCAATTGATCAACTTGCAGATTATTCTGACTATCTGGAAACCTGCTACTTGCTGCTCAACGGTGAATTACCCAGCGCTGATGAAAAGAAAGCATTTATAGCGGAAATCAAACGCCACACGATGGTAGATGCGCAAATCGCACATTTGTTAAATGGATTCCAGCGTAATGCACACCCAATGGCCGTGTTGATTTCGTTAACCGGCGCCTTGGCGGCGCTTTATCATGATGGCCTGGACGTTGATGACGCAGCCCAGCGCCGCCTAGCGGCAATCCGACTGATCGCAAAAATGCCAACGCTGGTGGCGATGTCCTTTAAATACAGCATTGGTCAGCCCTTTATCTACCCGCAGAACGATCTGTCCTACACGGGCAACTTCATGCGCATGATGTTTGCCACGCCCTGTGAGCAGTACAA
>DITX01000049.1 GCA_002422225.1 Gammaproteobacteria bacterium UBA6173 | reverse complement strand
GAAATGTTGCAAGCGGTCACAGATCACGAAGCCGCTGAACAGGATTGGCAGCGTCTGACTGAAGACTTTAAAGAGGGCATCGCATCGGTAGCTGAGCGCCGGCCTGGCCGCTTTCAGGGTAAGTGACTCAGTCTGCCAGGCCGCCAAAAGCCGCAAACAGACTGGCGAACAGGCCCGCAAGTGTCAGGCTCATAATGGCAAAGTCCTGATCAAACTGCTGAGCCGCGGAATCTGGATCAGATTCGCGGGCTTGCTCCAACACCATGTCTTCGAACCTGAGTCGGCTCAGAGACAAATCGGCATTGATGACACACGCTACCGCCTCATTCCAGACAACACCCAGCTTCCTGACCTGTTTGCCGGCATCAAGGTGCGCCTTTATCTCATCCGCTGACAAATCCTGGCTGCGTGCGCGCAATACGTTGCCTTCTTCCATCGGGTTGATCAGCTCACAATCCTGGTCAATCACAAAATGATCTGACGCCGATTGATCTTTCAACCACTGTGTCATGACCGCCATCGGGGCATGATTGACGTCCGGCAGGCTCAACGGCAGTGAACCCAAGCTTTCTCGTAAACAGGCAATCAGTTCTTCTGCCGCCGCTGCACTGCTGCCATTCACCACCAACAACTTTTGGTTTAGATCCAGATAGGCAAACAACACACGGCTGCGGGTGAATGCACGTGGCATCAGCGTGGCAATCACATCATCCTTGATTTGCATTTTTTCTTTGCGATACACCTTGCGGTCTTGTGCCTGTTCAATTTCGTCAATTTTTTCTTGAATCGCTTCATTGATCACAGCAGAGGGCAACAAGCGCTCCTCTTTACGTAAACAGAACATCACACTGTCGCCAAGGCGGTGGCTGAGCATTTCGCCCTCGCGCCCCAATGGGCTTACCCAGCCGACACGCGCCGCCTCTGACTTGCCACAAGGCTGGAATACCTGGGCCGCCAACTGATCCTCCAAAGAATCCCAGGGCATAACAAATTCAGCGGATAATCGGTAAAGGCGGACGGTTTTAAACCACATAACAAAATCCTGTGACGATATTCAGATTTAAAAATTGGGGGCGGATTGTAACCCAAAGCGACGTTTATATGTTGGCCACCGTTGTACTGATACAGCGGCGAGAGTAACCTAGCGATGATCGCGTCATGACAAACAGACGAGTTCGCAATAACAAGGTTTCGCAATAACAAGGTTTCGCAATAACAAGGTTTCGCAATAACAAGGTTTCGCAATAACAAGGTTTCGCAAAAATGAGGTTTCACAAAAATAAGGTTTCACAATAACAAGAGGTTAGCCTGCCATGCTTCATCGCACCCCAAATTCTCACTTGCTTACAAAAAAACTCTGGCAGAGTGTTGCTGCGCTTGCTGTCACTGCCAGCATGGTATTTGCTCAGTCCCTATATGCCGACACCGGTTGGCCACTCAAAGCAGATGGCGCTGCTGCCGCCGGCTTTTCAGCAGACACCATTGAGCGCCTTGATGCGGCCATGGAGAAAATTGTCAATGATCAGGATGTCGCAGGCATGGTCTGGTTATTGGCAAAGGACGGCAAAATTGCCACTTTTGACTCCGCAGGCATGGCCTCCATAGAAGACAATCGAGCCATGGAGCTGGATGCCCTGTTCCGCATTTACTCCATGACCAAACCCGTCACTGGTGTTGCATTGATGATGCTGCACGAACAGGGACTGTGGGACTTTGATGACCCAGTCAGCAAATTTGTGCCGGAGCTGGCGAATCTGCAGGTAATGGTGCGACACAATGAAGCCGGTGAGATGGAGCTGGTGCCGTTGACTCGCCAACCCACGATGCGTGAATTGCTCAACCACTCTGCCGGTTTTGGTTATGGCCTCAGCGGCAACGATCCGGTCAACAACATGTTCCGCGACCGCGCTGTGCTGGCTGCAACCGACCTGAATGACATGATCGCCCGCCTGGCAGACATCCCACTGTTATTCCAACCCGGTGAGCAGTGGTATTACTCTATTGCGGTGGATATTCAAGGCTACATAGTTGAGAAGCTCAGCGGGCAACGCTTTGGTGCATTTCTGGATGACAAAATTTTCAGCCCACTGGGCATGAATGACACGGCTTTTTTTGTGCAGGAATCTGATCGTACACGTTTTGCAGATGTGTATCGTTGGGATCGCGAACAGAACAAACTGATGCGCAATAAAGAGCGTCCTGACCGCCCCAGCTATTTTGACTCAACACGGCTCGAATCCGGTGGCGGCGGCCTGGTGTCCAGCACACACGACTATGCTCGCTTCCTGCAAATGTTTATTAATGGCGGCGAACTGGATGGCGCACGCATTATCAGCCAACAGTCCATCGATGCGATGCGTGTCAACACGCTACGCGACGGTTTACTGCTGCGCGGTTCTGACACCAGCCCAGGTCAGGCAGGACAGGGTTTTGGCGTGGACTTTGCGGTCATTTTTGATCCAGCAGCAGCCAACAGCCCACAAGGTGAAGGTACTTATTATTGGAGTGGCGCGGCCGGCACCTGGTTCTGGATTGACCCAGTGCACGACATGTACTGGATTGGCATGATCCAAAGCCAGGGTGGCAATCGTCCAGGCGCGGCCAACATGCGTGATATCGCGGTGGATATCATTTACGCTGATCCCAGCCTGAACTAGCGCATTGTCTTGACACTCAGAACCGATATCGCAGATTCAGCTTTGCGGTTCTGGGTTCAAAGATGTGAAAGTGCCTATCCATCACAGGATCCAGTCCAGCATCGAGCTCTGACTTCAGCCGGGATTCATAGGCGTATTCAATATCCCGGTCCGCTGAGTCAAACAGATTCAACACGTCCATTGAGATATCAAACTTATCATTCAGTTGGTAAGCAATACGCAAATTAGCCAGCGTGCTGGCATCGGCTTTAAGGCCACCATCCAGTGGATAATCGTCGAAGTGGCGCAATCGCAAATTAAAATACAGATCGTCGGTCAACTGAGCGTTGACGCCCGCGCTTAACACATGCTCCAGAGCACCAGGGATATCACGTGAGCCGTCCAGTGCCTCATCAAAGCGTGCCTTGGACCACGCGTACTCCAGATCAAACGTCCAGGTGCTGTTGAGATAATAATAAGCCGTCAGTTCCAGCCCATGTCGCTTGCTACCCACACCGGTATCTTCGGTACTGCCGCTGTCGCCCACAAATACCAGCTCAGAATCAATTGCCAGCGACCACAGCGCAATGGATGCATTCAGCTGGTCGTTCAGGTAGGTGCGCAGACCAAACTCAAATCCTCGGGTATCCACCAAAGGATCAACTGGGTCCGCCGCCTCTCCACTGACCGGATCGACTTGTATCGTGGTGCCCCGCGCGTCAATGCTGTGGAACCCTTGGCCTGCATTCACGTACACCTCGATAGTATCGGAAAAAGCATAACTCGCACCCAGTGAGGTGGTGACGATACTGTCGTTCGCGCTGCCCCCGTTTAACAGCAGAGACGACAGAAATTCAGCCTGCACCGGCGTCACACTAAAGTCGTAGTAGTCATACCGCATACCCATGGTAGTGCGGAACTTTTCAGTCCAGCGCAGCTCGTTACCCCAATAAATACCTGTACTCCACTGATCGACCGCATCAGTGCGATATATGCCGGTATCCCGCCGGGCCTGACTACGCAGCACACCCACTTCGTCGATATTGTCATATCGCATCTGTGAGCCCACCGTGTTAATGGCCGGCACAGAACCCCACACACTATTCTGGGTTCTGGCCACATCCCAACCATAGATTTTACGGTCA
The DNA here is from genome assembly GCA_002422225.1 of Gammaproteobacteria bacterium UBA6173. Classification (GTDB taxonomy): domain Bacteria; phylum Pseudomonadota; class Gammaproteobacteria; order Pseudomonadales; family Pseudohongiellaceae; genus Pseudohongiella. The sequence continues at coordinate 251 of DITX01000049.1, read as the reverse complement.
TCCAATTGGTGGTGCTGATCACCTTCGGGTTCTACAAAGTAAGTAAAATTTCCCCACAGATCCATGCCGTAGTCGATCGCATAAACACTGCCAGCCCACTGAACATCTGTCTCTTGCCGTGACCATTGCGCTGACACGCTATAGCGGTGCGATCGCCCGCCTGTAGTGGTATCAATGGATCCAAACTCGGAGATAAAACCCTGCTCAACCGCGCGTTGGGGTATCTGATCCGCCGAGTTCCAACGATTGTG